>NZ_SOGU01000084.1:0-69310 GCF_004403275.1 Cryobacterium sp. TMT4-10 | reverse complement strand
TCCCCGCTGACGCGACGTTGCGCGAACGCATGGCGCGGAAGCTGAAGACGAAGAAGGGCCGCGCGGCCTATGCGCGGCGGAAGGCAATCGTGGAGCCCGCTGCGGCCAAATCGGCCCGGATCTTGTCGAATCAACTTCGAATAGGCGTTACTGGCACACGCTCCTAGCCGCCGCGCCCCGGCGGGGGTTTCATGGGCTCATGACAGCCGGAACCGAGTCGTCGACACACTGGCCCACGATCCGAAAGGACGTCCCCAGCCTCCGTGTGGCCCCGAACCTCCTCGACTACGAGAAGACCCGCGCCACATTCACCTGGGACGAGGCCCGCCGCGGCCTGTCGGGGCTGCCGGGCGGCCAGGGCCTCAATATCGCCTACGAAGCCGTCACCGGCATGCCGCGGGCCCCCGCGCGCACCGGGAGGCCTTGCGCTTCATCCGGGCCGACGGCACGAGCCACTCCCTCACCTACGCCGAGCTCCTCGAGCAGACCAGCCGCTTCGCCGGCGTGCTGCGGGGCCTCGGGATCGAGCGCGGTGACCGCGTCTTCTCCCTCACCGGTCGCATCCCGGAACTGTACGTCGCAGTGCTGGGCACGCTCCGGCACGCCGCCGTCTTCTGCCCGCTGTTCTCGGCGTTCGGCGCCGAGCCCGTGCGCCAGCGACTGGAACTGGGCGGAGGCAGGGCACTGATCACAACGCGGGCGCTGTACCGCAAGAAGGTGGCGCCGATCCGGGACCGGCTGCCGCAGCTGCAGCACGTTCTCCTGGTCGACGCCGCGGATGAACCGGAACCGGGCACGCTGGACCTGGCGGCGCTGATGCGCGAGGCGCCGCCCTACGGGGAGATCGCCGAAACGCACCCCGAGGACATGGCCCTGCTGCACTTCACGAGCGGCACCACGGGCACTCCCAAGGGCGCGATCCACGTTCACGACGCCGTGACCGCCCACTTCGCCACCGGCCGCTTCGCCCTCGACCTGCATCCCGACGACATCTATTGGTGCACCGCGGACCCCGGCTGGGTCACGGGCACCTCCTACGGGGTGATCGCCCCGCTCGTGCACGGCGTGACCAGCATCGTCGACGAGGAGGAGATGGAAGCGGACCGGTGGTACCGCATCCTCGCCGATCAGCGGGTCAGCGTCTGGTACACGGCGCCGACGGCTCTGCGGATGCTGATGAAGGCCGGCACGGAGCGGGCCACCGCCCACGACCTGTCCGCACTGCGATTCGTGGCGAGCGTGGGCGAGCCCCTCAACCCCGAGGTCGTCGTGTGGGGTCAGGAGGCGTTCGGCCTGCCGGTGCACGACAACTGGTGGCAGACCGAGACCAGCGGAATCATGATCTCGAACTACGTCGCCACCGAAGATCCGCCCGGGCTCGATGGGCCGCCCCCTGCCCGGCGTCGAGGCCGCCCTGGTTCAGCGCGACGAGCAGGGCACACCCGTCATGCGGGGCGCCGAACCCGTGCTGGTGACCGAACCGGATGCCGTGGGAGAGCTGGCCCTGCGCCCCGGCTGGCCCTCGATGTTCCGCGGGTACCTCAACGAGGAGGAGCGCTACCGCCGGTGCTTCGTGGGCAGCTGGTACCTCACCGGCGACCTGGTCCGGAGGGACGCGGACCTACTGCTGGTTCGTCGGTCGCGGGGACGACGTGATCAAGTCCTCCGGCCACCTGATCGGCCCCTTCGAGGTAGAGAGCTCACTGATGGAGCACGCCGCGGTGGCCGAGGCGGCCGTGATCGGAATCCCGGACCCCGTCGCCGGCGAGGTGGTCAAGGCGTTCGTCGAACTGCACCCGGGCTGGGAGCCCGCCGAGGCACTGCGCCTGGACATCATCGGTTTCGCGCGAAAACGCCTCGGCCCGGCCGTGGCACCGCGGGAAGTCGAGTTCACGACGACGCTGCCGAAGACCCGCAGCGGCAAGATCCTGCGCCGCCTGCTGAAGGCCAGGGAGCTCGGCCTGCCGGAAGGGGACACGTCGACCGTGGAGGTACCCCGATGATCGATGAGTTCACCGCGAGACGGGTCACGGCCGACCCGGAGCGGGCCCGCCACCTGCTGCTGCAGATGCTGCGGGCGAGGCGGTTCGAGGAGAAATGCGTCGAGCTGTACAGCGCGGCCAAAATCCGCGGATTCATGCACGTGTACATCGGCGAGGAGGCGGTCGCGGCCGGGGTGATGGCGGCACTCGAACCGGAGGATGCGGTACTGGCCATCTATCGGGAGCACGGCCACGCCCTGCTGCGCGGAGTGTTGGCGGGAGCAATCCTCGCGGAGATGTACGGCTACGAACAAGGATGCTGCCGCGGCCGGGGTGGGTCGATGCACCTCTTCGACGCGGCCACCCGCTTCTACGGCGGCAACGCCATCGTGGCGGGCGGCCTGCCCCTGGCGGTGGGCCTGGCCCTCGCCGACAAGATGGCGGGTCGCGACCGCGTCACCGTCTGTTTCTTCGGGGAGGGCGCGGTCGCGGAAGGGGAATTCCACGAGAGCATCAACCTGGCCGCGCTGTGGCAATTGCCGGTGCTGTTTCGCTGCGAGAACAATCTGTACGCCATGGGCACGGCCCTCGGGCGCTCGGAATCCCAGACGGATATCGCGTTGAAGGCGGCCGCCTACGAGGTTCCCGCCTGGCCCGTGGATGGGATGGACGTGCTCGCCGTCGAGGAGACGGCCCGGCGGGCGGTGCACATGGTCAGAGCCGGCGGCGGCCCGCACTTCCTGGAGCTGAGCACCTACCGGTTCCGGGCGCACTCGATGTATGACCCCGAGCGCTACCGGGAGAAGGCCGAGGTGGCCACCTGGTTGGAGCGCGACCCCATCGACCTGCTGCGCGCGGCGCTGGAGGCGGCCGGCGAGCTCCCGGCGAAGACGTGGGCGGCGGTGCAGGGGGAGGTCGACTCGGAGGTGCAGGCCGCCGTCGAGTTCGCGAAGGCCGGCACACCCGAGCCGGTTGAGGACCTCACCCGGTTCCTCTACACCGAGCGAGGCCCGAAGTGACGGGGATGCCGACATGAAGACGACCTACCGCGAGGCGATGCGCGCCGCGATCCGTGAGGCGATGACGCGCGATGACCGGGTCTTCCTGATGGGCGAGGACGTTGGGCGGTACGGCGGCTGCTTCGCGGTGAGCCTCGGGCTGCTGGAGGAATTCGGCCCGGAACGCATCCGTGACACCCCGCTCTCGGAGTCGGGTTTCGTCGGGGCCGGGATCGGCGCCGCGCTCGGCGGGATGCGTCCCATCGTCGAGATCATGACCGTCAACTTCAGCCTCCTGGCGCTGGACCAGATCATGAACAACGCGGCAACCCTCCGGCACATGTCGGGCGGGCAGTTCAGCGTTCCGCTGGTGATTCGCATGACGCCCGGCGCCGGGCGCCAGCTGGCCGCGCAGCACTCGCACAGCCTCGAGGGCTGGTACGCCCACATCCCGGGGCTGCGCATCCTCACCCCGTCGACCCTGGAAGACGCCCGCGGGATGCTGTGGACCGCGCTGCAGGATCCCGACCCGGTGCTGATCTTCGAGCACGGCTCGCTCTACAACGTGGCCGGGGAGATCGCCGACGACGCCGGCGCGGTCGACATCGACACCGCCGCCGTGCGCCGATCCGGCCGGGACGTGTCCCTCATCACCTATGGCGGCACCCTGCAGATCACGCTCGACGCCGCCGAGCCGCTGGCGCAGGAGGGCATCGACGCCGAGGTTTTCGATCTGCGCACCCTGCGCCCCCTCGACGACGCCGCGATTCTCGCCACCGTCGCGCGCACGCACCGCGCCGTCATCGTGGACGAGGGATGGCGCAGCGGCAGCATCTCCGCCGAGGTGAGCGCGCGCATCACCGAGTCGGCCTTCTTCGACCTGGATGCGCCGGTCGGCCGGGTCTGCAGCGTGGATAGTGCCGCTGCCCTACGCCAAGCACCTGGAACTGGCCGCACTCCCCTCCGTCGACCGCGTCGTCGCCGCGGCCCGGGAGGCGGTGGGCACCCATGGGTGACTTCCTGATGCCCGCCCTCGGCGCGGACATGGATCACGGCAAGGTGGTCGAGTGGCTGGTCAAGCCCGGCGACTACGTGCACCGCGGAGACATGGTCGCCGTCGTGGACACGGAGAAGGCGGACATCGACGTGGAGTCCTTCGATGAGGGGGTCGTCGCGGGCACCCGCGGCCCCGCGCGCCCCGTCCCCGCGGGTGATGACGCCGGCGGTCGCCGCGGAGCGGGCGGCCGGCCTGCGCCGCGCCGTCGGCGCACTGATGGCCCGCTCGAAGAAGTCCATCCCGCACTACTACCTGAGCACCACCCTGGACCTGCGGGCCGCGCTCGCGTGGATGGAACAGGTCAACGCGGGTCGGCCCGTCGCGGAACGCCTGGTCCCCGCCGCGCTGCTCCTGAAGGCCTGCGCGCTGGCCGCCCGCGCCGTGCCCGAAGTGAACGACTTCTACACCGACGGCGCCTTCAGGCCGAGCGCCGCCGTTCACCTGGGCGTGGCCGTGTCCCTGCGCCAGGGCGGCCTGGTCGCCCCCGCGATCCATGA
Source organism: Cryobacterium sp. TMT4-10 (assembly GCF_004403275.1). Lineage (NCBI taxonomy): Bacteria > Bacillati > Actinomycetota > Actinomycetes > Micrococcales > Microbacteriaceae > Cryobacterium > Cryobacterium sp. TMT4-10. Next base: position 64,776 of record NZ_SOGU01000084.1, on the reverse strand, counting down.
CGCCGACACGCTCTCCCTCGACGTTCTGATGGCCCAGCTGCGGGACCTCGTCGGCCGCGCCCGTGCCGGGCGCCTGGCGCGTGCCGAGATGGCAGATCCGACCATCACGGTCACTAATCTCGGCGACCTCGGCGTCGAAAGCGTGTTCGGGGTCATCTACCCGCCGCAGGTCGCCCTGGTGGGCCTCGGCCGGGTGGTCGAACAGCCGTGGGCGCACAACGGATTGCTCGGCGTGAGGCCCGCGGTCACGGCCACCCTGTCCGCCGACCACCGGGTCAGCGACGGGTTGCGCGGAAGCCGATTCCTGGCCCAGGTCGAAGAATTGCTGCAGGCACCGGAGGAGCTATGAACGAACAGGATGCTCGCGCGGCCGTCTACGCCGCCATCGGCCAGGTCGCGCCGGATGTCGACACGGACGATCTGGATGAAAATGCTCGGCTGAGGCAGGATCTCGAACTCGACTCCCTCGATTTCCTGCGGCTGATCGAGACCATCGCGCAGGCGACCGGCGTCGATACCCCCGCGCGGGACTACCCCCGGGTCGCGACCGTGAAAGGCCTGGTCGGCTATGTCCAGGCCCACGGCTGAGCCGGACAAGCCGAATGCCGTTTCCGAGCATTATTCGGTTTCTCGAGGTCCGCGTCAAGTCCCTCGACGGGATGAGGCGTGGGCTGTGTACTGATGTTCCAGCCCGAACTGGAGGAGACTCATGACGATCACCGCACGCCAGCCATCCATCGCCACTTACAACCGTGCCGCCACGGATGCGTTCGGTGATTACCTGAGGAAGATCGGCGCCGTGGCGCTCCTCACCGCCGAGGACGAGGTCGACCTCGCCCGGCGGATCGAAGTCGGCCTGTTCGCCGAGGAACGCACCGAGCGAGCCGAGCCGGGCGCGCTGGAACCCTCACTCCTGCGTGAACTCGCGTGGCTCGCCCACGACGGCCACCGTGCGAAGAACCGCTTCATCGAGGCCAACCTTCGCCTGGTGGTCAGCATCGCCAAGCACTACTCCGGACGCGGCATGCCGATCATGGACCTCGTGCAGGACGGCAACATCGGCCTCGTCCGCGCCGTCGAGAAATACGACTTCATGACCGGCTTCAAGTTCTCCACCTACGCCACCTGGTGGATCCGCCAGGCCATCCACCGCGGCATGGCCGACAAATCCCGCATGATCCGCATCCCCGTGCACACCGCGGAGAAGCTCAACAAGATCAAGCGCATCCGCCGAGACCTCACCAGCACCCTCGACCGCGAACCCACCATGCAGGAGTTGTCCGACGCCTCGCAGATCCAGGTGGTCGACGTGATGAGGCTGCTCCGGTACGACAACGAGCCGATGTCGCTGCAGGCCCCCGTCGGCGACGGCCTCGGCGACATCTCCGAACTGATCATCGACGATGACCTGCCCCAGCCGGAGGAGCACGCCGTGCTGACCATGCGGGCCACCGACATCGGCTTCTACCTGAACGCACTGCCCCCGCGCGAACGGTCGATCCTGACCGCCCGATTCGGGCTGACCGGCGGCGCACCGCAGACGCTCGACCAGATCGCGGTCGTGCAGGGCGTCACCCGGGAACGGGTGCGGCAGATCGAGAAGCGCGCCCTCGCCCTCCTCAAGGTGCCCTGCCTGGAGCAGTACCTGCGGGACTACTAGCCCAGCCGGCCCCGAGTGCGGCGGCCCCCGGCGAAATACGCGAGGGGGCCGATGAAGTTCACCCCGATGACGAGGGCCCAGACCACCTTCGGCCCGTTCACAAGCGCCGCCGGCCGGGCGGCGAGGTCGCGCCACGCTGCGGCCGCGAGGGCGAACTGCACGGATGCGCCCACAATCGCCCCGACCCGTTGCCGCGGGCTCAGGTCACGCCAATGCCGCACCTTCTTCTTCTTCTTCTTCTGCACACCCCCACGCTACTCCCCGACGCCAGCGGGGACCACGCCCGGCTTGCGCGCCGACTGGCCCGAGCGCGGGAAGCTGCGAAACTGTCACTATGCCCTTCGCACCTCCTGTTCCCGCGTCCCTGCCGGCATCCGTTGAGGTCGGCCTCGGTTCGGGCGGCCTGCCGGTTGTGCGCGTGGCCGGCCGCCAGGGTTCGGCCGAGATCTACCTGCACGGGGCCCAGGTCACCGCGTGGACTCCGGCCGGCGGGCGGCCCGTTCTGTGGCTGAGCGCGACCAGCCGGTTCCTGCCGGACGCGGCCATCCGCGGCGGGGTTCCGATCTGCTTCCCCTGGTTCGGGGCGAAGGCGGGGGCTCCGTCCGCCGCCGCGCACGGGTTCGCCCGGCTGACGGAATGGGAATTCGTCGACGCGCAGGAAGCCGGCGACGACGTGGTGCTGACCTTCCGACTGGGCGATACCCCGGCCACCCGCGCTTCCGCCTGGCCGCACCGGTTCGAGGCGCTCTACACGGTCACCGTCGGCACCCGCCTGGCCCTCGCCCTGCGGATCACCAACCTGGAACCGGAGGCCGTGACCTTCGAAGAGGCGCTGCACACCTACCTGCGGGTCGATGATGTGCGCGATGTGCGCGTGGCCGGTCTCGAGGGCGCTCCCTTCCTCGATCAGCTGGCGGGTCTCACCGAGGTCCCAGGGGCAAGCGAGCCCGTACGGTTCGAGGCGGAAACGGACCGGATCTACCTCGGCACTGACGCCGCCGCCACGGTGATCGACCCGGCGGGCCACTCCGTCACCATCGAGAAGCGCGAGTCGCACAGCACCGTCGTGTGGAACCCCTGGGCTGCCAAGGCCCGGTCGATGTCCGACTTCGGCGACGAGGAGTGGACCGGGATGGTCTGTGTGGAGACCGCGAACATCCGCGGGGATCTGGTTCGGCTCGAACCCGGCCAGAGCCACACGATGACCGCCGTTCTGGCGGCCGTGGCCTGATGCACCGATGCCCGTTCCGCCCCGCCCTAAAACTTTTATTCGCATCCGCGTGACGAAAGTCGCTCGCGGCACGTCCTATCAGTGCACTGCCCGGTTGGCGTTCGCGTGAACCGGTATCACCTTCCCAGATCGGAGCTCCACCATCGTTGACACCAGCGCATCCGCACAGAACCCGGTCACCGGGCCAGGCGAAACCGTCATCACTGACGGCGTCGTCGCCAAGGTGGTCGGCATCGCGGCAAATCAGGTGCCCGGTGTGCACGCGCTCGGCGGTAGCGCCGCGCGCGCCCTCGGGGCGATCCGCGAAGCCTTCAGCGGCGCGGACCTCTCCCCCGGGGTGAGCGTCGACGTCGCCGACGGTCGGGTATCGGCGACGATCTCCATCGTCGTCGAGTACCCGCACGAACTGCGGAAGGTCGCGGACGATGTTCGCGCCGCCGTCGCCACCGCGATCGAGACGATCGTCGGGATGCAGGTCGGCCCGGTCGATGTGACCGTCAAAGACGTGCACCTCGCCGCGGACGACAGCAGCGACGACAGCGACGCTGACGACAGCAATGCTGACGACAGCAATGATGACGACAGCAATGCTGACGCTAGCAGCGCGGACGACACCCGCAGCGCCAATCACGATTCCACAGAATAGAAAAGGACAAGACACATGAGCTTCATCGGATTCCTCATTCTCGGCCTCATTGCCGGCGCAATCGCCAAGGCGATCCTCCCGGGCAACCAGGGCGGGGGCTGGATCATCACGTTGATCCTCGGCGTGGTCGGCGCCTTCCTGGGCGGTTTCCTCGGCTCGGCAATCTTCGGGGTCGACCTGGCCGGCTTCTTCTCGATCCAGACCTGGCTCCTCGCCATCGCCGGCTCAATCATCGTGCTGCTGGTCTACGGTGCACTGGCCGGCCGTCGTCGCCGGGCCTGATCCCCAGCTTTAAAACACAGAACGGGCGCACCCTCCGCGGAGGGTGCGCCCGTTCTGTGTTTGTGCAGTCACCGCACCGGGCAATCACCGCACCGGCCAAACCGAATCCCCGATGATTCCGAACAGTTACCAAGCACGGCGGGACCGTGACAACTACCGGAGGTCATTCTCATGCGCACATCACCCAACCGACTCATCGCCACCGTCTTCGGCGCCGTCTACCTGCTGGTCGGACTGCTCGGCTTCGCCGTCACCGGCGGCGTCAGCTTCTTCGCCACCCAGGGCGGGCTGCTGCTCGGCATTTTCGCGGTCAACCCCCTGCACAACACCGCCCACCTCCTGATCGGCGCCGCCCTGCTGATCGCCGGCGTGTCCACCGTCTCCGCGGCCAAGGCCGTCAACACCACGGTCGGCGCCGTGTACCTGCTGCTGGGAATCGTCGGGTTCTTCATCGCGAGCACCGCGCTGAACATCCTCGCCCTGAACACCGCCGACCACTTCCTGCATCTGGCCAGCGCCATCGTGCTGCTCGGCGCCGGGCTCGCCGCGGACAAGACCGCTGCCCGCACGGTCACCGCGTAACCGGCAGCCGCGCCACGCCCACGCCCACCGACGCACCCACGGACAGGACTCCCATGACTCCGATCAGCCTCCTCTGGACCGCCTTCGCCGCCCTGGGGGCGGGCACCATTCACCTGGCCGTGGGCGCGGGCGCTCCCCTGCCGCTCGCGATCCTCTTCGCCGGGGTCGGCGCCGCGGAGATCGGCTGGGGTGTGGCGACCCTCGTGCGGGGGCGCGTCCTCGTGGCCGACCTGGCCGTTGTCGGGGCGCTGATCCCGGTATTCGTCTGGGGAGCCACGGCGACCCTGCGCAGCGGCTTCGGCCTGCCCGCCGATGCGGCGGGCCTGCCGGTCTTCCCGATGGCCGTCGCCACCCTGTTCAGCGTGTTCGTGGCCCTCTCCCTCGCCGTCGCCCGGCGGCGGGCGGCGTCGGAGTCCGCGGCAACGGGCACACCTCAGGGCCGGCGCTTCCTGGCGGCGCTGGCGCTCGGAGGTCTTCTGGTCTCCGGTCTGACCACGCCGGCCTTGGCGGCAACGGATGCGGGCGCGCACGCGGTGCCGCACGGTTCCCACAGCGAAACGGCCCACCCCGTGCTGCCGGAATCACCGCATTCCCATCACTGATGGCCGCTGCTGATCGAAGCCGCAGCTGATCGAAGCGGGTGCTACTCCGCGGTGCCCGGCAAGGCGAGGCCTGGTGCGGGCGGGTTCGGCGCGGCCGGGCGCGGGCCGCGCATGAACCGCCGCACATTCTCGTCCACGATCATGTCGTTCGGGCGCAGGGGACGGGTGAGGTAGAGGCCGTCCAGGCTGGTCAACCGGCTGAGGGCCACGTAGGTCTGACCGGGGCTGAACACCCTCGCCCCGAGATCCACAACCGCTCGCTCATAGGTGGCGCCCTGCGACTTGTGAATGGTGACCGCCCAGGCCAGCCGCAACGGAAACTGCGTGAACTCGGCCACGACATCCTTGCGCAGCTTCTTGGTGGTCGGGTTGTAGGTGTACTTGAACTTCTCCCACACCGCCGGTTCGACCTCGTGCGTCTCGCCGTCGATATCGACGTAGACCGTCGATTCGACCCGGGTGACGGTGCCGATGCTGCCGTTCACCCAGCGCGGACCGCCGTCCTGCTGGGAGTCGTTGCGCAGGAACATGACCTGCGCGCCCACCTTCAGCTCGAGCACCTCATCGGCCGGGAACGTGCGGCCGCCGAAGTCGCCGGTGACGTCCGCCTTGGCGGTGCGCGCCCTGCCCGACAGTCGTTTGAGGGCGGAGGCGTTGATGCGGTTCACCGCGTCGTTGCGGGTGGCCAGGGTGATCACGCCCTCGCTGGGCGGAGTGCGCGCCCCGGCGGCGTTGAGCGCGCCGCCGATCTCGGCCGTCACCTGCCCGTGGCGGACCGCGTTGAGCATGTGCTTGAAGTCGGCGTCCCGCTGGCGGTGCACCTCGGTGAGCTCGAAGATGCGCAGGTCGGCGGCCTGCCACACCTTCGCGTCGAAAAACCACATCGACCGATAGTTGTCGGCGAAGTAGGCGCGTTCGTCGGAGTCACCCGGCACCGGGGCCAGCTGGTACGGGTCGCCGAACAGCACGATCTGCGCCCCGCCGAAGGTGTCGTTCGGGCGCTGCCGGGCCTGGCGGAGGCTGCGGTCGATCGCGTCCATCAGGTCGGCGTTGACCATGGACACCTCGTCGATGACCACGGTGTCGATCGTGTTGAGCAGTTTGCGCACCTGGTCGGACTGGTCGATCGCGTTGTCGGCGATCACGCCGATCGGCAGCCGGAACAGGGAGTGGATGGTCTGGCCGCCGACGTTCAGCGCCGCCACCCCGGTGGGCGCCGCGATCACGATCTGCTTGCTCGTGTGCCAGGACAGGTGGTTCAGCAGCGTCGATTTGCCGGTGCCGGCGCGGCCGGTCACGAACACGTTCTGGCGGGTGCCCTCGATGGCCTGGAACACTTCGGCCTGCTCGCGCGACAGCGGAATCTCAGACGGAATCTCGGACACGGTGGGCACTTTCGATGGGTTCGGACGGGACATCCCACTGTATCCGGCCCGGCTGTGGGAGGCGGCCGGGCGGGCGGGTCGGTGGAGAAGATGCGCGCCGTAGGATGAGGGAGTGAGCAACCGGGACGGCAGGCGCCGGCGAAACCAGCGGCGCGCCGTCGTGGCCGTGGTCCTCGTGTCCGCCCTGCTCGGCGCGGCCCTGGTCGCCACGATCGGTTCGCTCAACCGGGACTTGTACAGCGCGAGCGGATTCGTGCGGCAGTACCTCGATGCGCTCGCGCGGCAGGATGTCTCGAGCGCGCTGATGCTGCCCGGGGTCACGCCCACCGACGACCAGCTCGAGGCGGCGGATCTGCCGCAGGACCTCCCCCGGACGCTGCTGCGGCCCTCCGTGCTGGGCGAGCTCACCGACATCCGTCTCACCGGGGACAGCGAGACCGCGCAGGACCGGCACACGGTCGTCTACGGCTTCCGCCTCGACGGCGAACCCGCGCAGATGACGTTCCAGGTGGCGCACACGGGCACGTTCTTCGGCGTCTTCGACAGCTGGCGGTTCGAGACCAGCCCCCTGGCCGTGCTGCAGGTGACCGTGCTGCACGAGGCGACGTTCTCCATCGACCAGCTCACCCTCGACGCGCGCGCCCACGCCGCGAAGGGCGCCCCCGCCGCATTCTCCAATCAGGCCGCCTACCTCGCCTTCGCGCCGGCGCGCTACACGATGGGCCACACGTCCGCCCTGCTTTCGTCGCCGCCGCAGACCGTGACCGTGACCGCATCCGGCACCACGGACGTCACCATCGACGCCCAGCCCAACGAACAGTTCGTGACCCAGGTGCAGGACGAGCTGGACAGCTTCCTGAACGCCTGCACCACCCAGCAGGTGTTGCAGCCGTCGGGGTGCCCCTTCGGCATCGAAATCAACGACCGGGTCACCGAACCGCCGCTCTGGTCGATCGCCGAGTACCCGCAGGTCACCCTGACGGGCGGCGACTCCACCTTCGAGATGCCCGAAACCCCGGGCCAGGCTCACATCGTGGTCGAGGTGCAGTCCCTGTTCGACGGCGAGGTCGAGACCCGCGACGAGGATGTGCCCCTGTCGGTCGCGATCAGCGTGACGGTCAACCCGGACGGCTCGCTCGCGCTCCAGCTGCACTGACGTCGGTCGCGCCCTGCCGCTACTCCGCGCGGTCGCGGTCGCGGGCGGCGAGCCGGGCCAGCTGCGCGTTGTATTGAGTGAGCTCGGCGTCGTGGGTGCGGTCGGCGTTGCGGTCCTTGCGACGGGTCTCCTTCTCGTCACTGTGGCTCCACTGGATAGCCACCGCGATGGCCAGGGCGATGGTCGGGATCTCGCCGACGCTCCAGGCGATCCCACCGCCCATCTGCTGGTCCGCGATGCCGCTGAGGCCCCAGTCACGCCCCATCGCGCCGTACCAGTCCGCCAGGAGCAGCCCGGTTCCGGTCATCATCGTCACCCCGAAGAAGGCGTGGAACGCCATGGTTCCCAGTAGCAGGAGCAGGCGGCCGGCGTAGGGCAGGCGGTAGGGCACCGGGTCGATGCCGATCAGTGACTGAACGAACAGGTAGCCGGTGATCAGGAAGTGCACCACCATCCACTCGTGGCCGATGTGATCGGTGGTCGCCCAGCTGAACAGCGACGAGTAGTAGAAGACCCACAGCGACCCGGCGAAGAGGGCAGCGGCGACCAGCGGATTGGCCAGGATGCCCGCGTACCGTGAGTGCACGGCGAGAAGGATCCACTCGCGCGGACCGCGGCTGCCGTCCTGCCGCTTGCGGATCGCGCGGGCGGCGAGCGTCACCGGCGCCCCCGGCACCAGGAACACCGGCACCAGCATGGTCAGGGCCATGTGCATAAGCATGTGCGAGGAGAACAGGTACTGCGCGTAGAGGTTCGCCCCGCCGTTGGTGATGTAGAAGAGGACGAGCATGCCGGTCACCCACAGCACTGTGCGGAACACCGGCCACTGGTCACCGCGGCGGCGCAGGCGGGCCACCCCGGCGACGTAGAAGAAGATCCCGAAGGCGCAGAACAGCACCCAGGCCAGGTCGAAGCTCCACTCGGTGAAGTAGCGACCGAAGGTGAGTTCGGGCGGCAGGAGCTCGCCGGTTAGGATTTGGGCGGGCGTCGACGTGGGCACCTGGGTCGCCGTGACCTGCGCCACCGGGGTCGCCGTCTTCGCGAGAGCGGCCGCCACGCCGGAGGCCAACCCCATGAACCCGAGCTCGGCCACGACGAGCCACCAGAACCAGCGACCGGCGTGCGGCCTCCCGGCCTGCTCGGAGCGTTGCATCCGTCGGATCAGGGTTCGGCGCTGCACGGCGCCGAAGACGCCCAGCGCGGTGAGGGCGAAGACCTTGACCAGCACCAGGATGCCGTACGGCGTGAACAAGCGTTCCCAGGTGCCCAGCCGCAGTTCCGCGCCGACGTAGCCCGAGGCCGCGACCACGATGAAGCTGACCAGGGCGAGCGTGGAGTACCGGTCGATGACCACATCGATGCGGCCGCCGGCCAGCTGCTTGCGGAGCACGATGATGGTGAGCAGGCCGCCCAACCAGATCGCGGCGAAGACGAGGTGCAGCCCCAGCGCCGTGATGGCGATATTGTGTCCCTCGGCGCCGGCCGCGTGCCCCTGCAGCGCCATCGGCACGAGAGCGCCCACCGCGAGGACCGTGACGAAGACGAGCCCGGTCTGGGAGCGCACCGCGAAGCAGAGCACGGTGACGGCGGCCGCGATCAGGGTGGTGCCCAGCCACGCCTGGCCGATTTCGATGTCGCTGAAGAATTGTCCGGCGGTCGCGCTGAACCGGTCGTCGAAGCTGAGCGGGATGGTCGTCACCTGCAGGAAGGTGAAGAAGCCGGTCAGGGCGGATGCAACGGTGAAGACCGCTGCGGAGCCGGAGGCGAAGTCGATCGCCGTGTTGTACTCGGGCTCACGCGGGCTCAGCGCGAAGACGGTGAGCACGAGGGCACCGATGGTTCCCGCCGCGGAGACGTTCACCAGCAGTTTGGCCAGGGGAAGGCCCCAGCGCACGACCGGCCCGGGATCGGCCAGCAGTTGGGCGGCCGAGCCGCCGCCGTAGGCCAGGGCCACGAGCGTCGCAAGCATGGCGACCAGCAGGAGTACTGCCGGACCGGAAATACGTACGAGACGAGGCACCGACTAAGCCTAACCTCGTGGGCCGCGCCGTGACTCCCCCGCGGTCGTCGCCCCCCATCATGACAGGGGGCCGTTAAAAGCAAACAGGGCGTCGACCGAAGTCGACGCCCTGCCCTCTTGGGGCGAAACCTACTTGGCGGCAGCCTTGAGCTTGCTGCCGGCGGTCAGCTTGACGCGGTGGCCGGCGGCGATGGCGATCTCTTCGCCGGTCTGCGGGTTGCGGCCGGTGCGCGCTGCGGTTGCGGTGCGCTCGACTCCGAGCCAGCCTGGGATGGTGACCTTGCCGTCGTTCGCGACGGTGTCAGCGAGAGTTGCAAAGAAAGCGTTCAGAACGCCGTCGACTGCAGCCTGGCTCTGGCCAGAGTCTGCGGCAACCTTGGCAACGAGCTCGGTCTTGTTCAGCGACTTGTCAGCCATTGAGTGTCCTCCTCGGACCTTTGTCTGTAAAAACAGGTATTCACGTATGTCGGGCGACGCTTCGAAAAGCGCCTCCGTTGGCCGGTTGGACCGGGTTGAATCTAGCAGAGTTCCCCGGAATTCCGCGGATTTACGGCGTTTCGAGGCGGTTTGCCCCTCCGGAACGGCCCCATTTCCGCTCTACGCGAAAAATGAGACAAAAAAAGAGAAGACGCCGACCGAAGTCGAAATCTTCTCTTTTTTCCGGAACCGGAGGTTCCGAATGACCGACTAGGCGGTCACGCGCGCTCTACCAACTGGACTTGGTGATGCCGGGCAGTTCGCCGCGGTGAGCCATGTCGCGGAAACGAACGCGCGAGATACCGAACTTGCTGAGGTGTCCACGGGGACGGCCGTCAACCGCGTCGCGGTTGCGCAGGCGAACCGGCGACGCGTTGCGGGGAAGCTTCTGCAGGCCGAGGCGAGCTGCTTCACGCGACTCGTCGGTGCCGGCCGGGTCAACGAGGGCCTTCTTGAGCTCAAGGCGCTTCGCTGCGTAGCGCTCGACGATAACCTTGCGCTGGTTGTTCTTGGCAATCATGCTCTTCTTCGCCATTTTTAGCGCTCCTCACGGAAGTCAACGTGCTTGCGCACTACGGGGTCGTACTTCTTGAGCACGAGACGGTCGGGGTCGTTGCGACGGTTCTTCTTGGTCACGTACGTGTAACCGGTTCCAGCCGTCGAACGGAGCTTGATGATCGGGCGGACGTCATGCTGCTTGGCCATTAGATTTTCTCCCCACGGGCGAGAAGGTCCTTGACGACCGACTCGATGCCACGAGCGTCGATGACCTTGATGCCCTTGACGGACAGGGTCAGCGTGACGTTACGGCGAAGCGACGGTACGTAGTACTTCTTGGTCTGAACGTTCGGGTCGAAACGACGCTTGGTGCGTCGGTGCGAGTGTGAAATGTTGTGTCCGAAGCCGGGAACGGCTCCGGTCACCTGGCAAGTAGCTGCCATGGTTCTCCTCCAATACCGAAGGGCGAATGCCCTTCCCAAGATCTCTTGTCGGCTGGCACGACGACATTCCCGCGAAGGCGGAAGCGAGGCGAACCAGCAGTGCACGCACAGATATGCGCAGCAGCGTCCAACACTACGCGCTGCTCTCCCCCGGCGCAAACTCAACCAATTCGACGGAGATTCTGCCATTTTTGGCGCTGAAGCCGGGAAAACAGGGTTGTGGGAGCAGAATCTTCGTCGAATTCGTTCGCTACTCGAGGACTGGGGCGGGGGGTGCGGCGGGAGGTGAGACGGCGGGGGCGGCGGCGGTGCAGGCGGCGCAGAGGCCGAAGACGTCGACCACGTGGGCGGCCTGGGTGAACCCGTTCTCGGCGGCGACGTTCTTCGCCCAGGTCTCGACGGCATCCGCTTCGATCTCGACCGTGAGGCCGCAATTGCGGCAGATCAGGTGGTGATGGTGGTCGGTCGTGCTGCAGGCGCGGTACAGGCCCTCGCCCTCGGGCGACTGCAGGGAATCGGCTTCACCCTCGAGGGCCAGGTCGGCGAGCGCCCGGTACACCGTGGCCAGACCGATCGGTGACCCGGTCGCGTGCAGGTTGGAGTGGAGCCCCTGTGCGCTGACGAATCCCTCGGCCGCGCCCAGCGCCGTGCGCACGGCCTCCCGCTGCCAGGTGTTCCGCTTCATAGTCTCAACCGTAACGGGGCCCGGACGAGCCGGCGACCGCCCAGGGCGAGCACGAAGAACGCCGCCGCGGTGAGGGCGATCGCGGGTCCGGCGGCGACGTCGATCGCCCGGGACAGGAGCACACCGACGAGCCCGGCCACCGCACCCAGCACCGGTGCGACGACCAGGATCTGGGTGGTGGTGCGCACGACCAGCCGGGCGGCGGCGGCGGGTGCCGCGATCAGAGCGATCGCGAGGATCGCGCCGACGGCCGGCATCGCCGTGACCACGGTTGCCGTGATGAGGGCCAGGGTGAGCAGCTCGATCGGCCATTCCCGGTAGCCGGCCGCGCGGAATCCGTTCGAGTCGAACGTGGAGAACAGGATTTCCTTGCCCAGGAAGAGCATCACCGCCACGGCCGCGACCAGCACCGAAAAGGCCAGGATCAGGTCGCCGGTGGTGACGGTCAGGATGGACCCCACGAGATAGGAGTCCACCTGCACCGGCAGCGACGGGTTGAGCGCCTGCAGGAGCACGCCGAGCGCGAAGCCGGCGGTGAGCAGGATGCCGGAGGCCACCTGGCTGCCCTGACGCTTCACCCGCCCGATCAGGGTCATGATTCCCACGATCAGGATGCTCGCCAGCGCGGCGCCGAGCGGGATGCTGATGCCGAGGATCGTGGCGGCGACCGCGCCGGGGAAGGTCGCGTGGGTGAGGGCCTGCGCGAAGAACGTCCGCCGGCGGAGCACGACGAGCGCGCCGACCAGGCCGGAAAGGGCGCCGATCCCGGCCGCCGCCAGGAGGGCCTTCTCGAAGTAGCCCATCAGCGCGCGACCCTGGGCCGCCGCAGCCCGTCGACGGCCAGGCGCAGCAGCAGCACGATGGCGTAGCCGGCGACGAGCACCAGCACGACGGTCGCCCCGCTGGGCAGGTCGATCCCGGACTGCACGGAGGCCTGGAAGCCGAGGGCCAGGCCCAGCCAGGAGCCCAGGGCCGCGAACCCGGCCGCGATCGGGAACAGGAGCCACAGCCGCGCCGTGACCAGCCGCGCTACGGCGCCCGGAACGATCAGCACGGCCAGCACGAGCAGGTTGCCGACGGCGCTGGAGGCCGCGACCACGACGAACGCGATGGCCACGTTGAGCACGAGGTCGAGCGCCAGCGGTCGGTACCCGTAGGCGGCGAAGCCGACCCGGTCGAATGCCCGGAACACCTCTTCCTTCAATGTGAAGGCGACCAGGAGCAGGGCGATGCCGCAGATGACGACCGTCTGGATGACCTCGATCGGGCTGACCGTGAGCAGTCGGCCGAACAGGAGCTGTTCCAGCTGCCCGACGTAGTTCGTCTCGCGCGAGACCAGGATCACGCCGACGCTGAACATCGCGGTGAAGACGATGGCGATCGCGGCATCCGAACTCACCGACCGGCGCACGATCAGGGTGAGCACGACCGCGGCGAAGAGCGCGGCGACCATTGCTCCGGCGAACAGTCCGTCACGCCCGCCCCAGACGAATCCGATGGCGATGCCGGGGAAGACGGCGTGCGTCAGCCCGTCGCTGATGAATTCGAGTCCCCGCAGGTTGACGAGCACACCGACCACGCCGGCCACGAGGCTGAGCGCGCCCAGCACCACGAGCGCCCGCGTCATGAACGGCAGGGCGAACGCGTCGACGAGCGGGTTCAGGAGCTCCACGTCAGTGTCCCGAGTGGTCCGGCAGGACGACGGTGTGCTCGTCGAGCTCCACGCCGACCTCGTGGAAGGTGCGCTGCACGTTCTCCAGGCTCAGCACCGACTCGCGGGGGCCGAACGCCACCTGCGTGCCGTTGAGCAGCAGGACCTCTTCACAGACTTCGCGGGCAAGCTGCAGGTCATGGGTGGAGACGAGCACGGCCACCCCCTCCTCCTTCAGCCGTTTCACGGTGCCGACGAGGGCGTCCCGGTTCTGCTGGTCGAGGCCGTTGAACGGCTCGTCGAGCAGCAGCAGCCGCGGGCCGGACGCCACGGCCCGCGCGAGCAGGCCGCGCTGCTGCTGGCCGCCGGACAGCTCGCCGAACCGGGTCTTCGCGCGCTGGGTGAGCCCGACGGCGTCCAGGGCCCGGGCAACGGCCTCGCGGTCACGCTTGCCGGGCAGGCGCAGCCAGCCCAGGGTGCGGTAGCGCCCCATCAGGACCACCTGCTCCAGGGTCACCGGGAACTGGGGATCGAGGTCGCCGGCCTGGGGCACGTAGCCGATCGAGCCGACCGGGGCCGTCGGTTCGCCGAGCACCTCCACGGTGCCGCTCACCCGCTGCACCAGGCCGAGGATGCCCTTGAGCAACGTGGACTTGCCTGAGCCGTTCGGCCCGATCAGGGCAACGGCCTCGCCCGCCCGCAGGTCGAAGGTGATGCCCTCGAGTGCCGGCAGGTGGCCGTACGAGAAGGCGGCCCCCACCACTCTGAGGGCCAGGGGGGCGCCGGCCCGCACTTGAGAAGGGTTCTCGTTCACAGATCAACTATCGCAGGTCTGCGGGAACCGCGGTGGGCGTGGCCCCCCAGGACTCCAGGATCAGGGTGACGTTGTGCACCTGGGAGTCGATGTACGTGGCGCCGTCGCTGCCCTTTGCGCCGAGCGAGTCGCTAAACAGCGCCTCCTCCCCCGAGTACACGGCGACGCCCGCCTCTGTGGCGATGGTGTCGGCGGCCTTCGGGCTGATCGACGCCTCGGAGAAGACGGCTTTCACCCCCGTGGCCCTGATGTCGGCGACGAGCTTGTCGATCGCAGCGGCGCTGGGCTCGGCATTGTCGTCGAAGCTCGGGATGATGGAACCGACGAACGTGATGCCGTAGGCCTCGGTGAAGTAGGTGAACGCGTCGTGGTTGCTCACGAGCAGGCGCTCCGCCGCGGGAACGGCGTCGATATTGGTGCGGATCCAGGTGTCGAGTTCGGCCAGTCGGCCCCGGTAGGCTGCCGCATTCGCAGCGAAGTCCGCGGCCTGGTCGACACTCGCGGCACCGAGGCCGTCGGCGATGGTCTGCACCATGGTCTCCGCGTTGGACACGTCGGTCCAGATGTGCGGGTTGCCGGATTTCTCGGTGCCGCCGAGGACCTCGACTCCCGTCGCTGCGGTGATGGTCACGCCGTCGAATCCGCTGGCGCTGATCGCGTCGGAGAGCCACTCCTCGAGTCCGACGCCGTTGATCACGAGAACATCGGCTGCTCCGAGGGCGGTCAGGTCAGCCACCGAAGGGTCGAAGCTGTGCGCGCTCTGGTTGGGCAGGATGAGCTGGGTGACCGAGACGCCGACGGTGTCGCCGACGACATTGCGAGTGAAATCGGCCACCTGCGTGGTCGTCGCGACCACCTGGAGGTCGTCGGCAGCGCCGGAATCAACTCCCCCGGTCGGAGCGCAGCCGGCCAGGAGCAGAGCGGTCGCGGCCGCAAGCACAGGGAGGACGAATCGCTTCTTGATCACGGTTCAAGGCTAGGCCTATTGATAATGATTGTCAAAACCATTAGGTGCGCGCCGCGCGAGAGGTGACCCGGGACCTTTTCGGGGGTCAGGACGGGGCGGGGCCGGTTTAGACGATGCCCGACGTGCCGAGCAGGGAACCGATCAGGAAGGTGACGACCAGAGCCGCGGCCCCGCCGAGCACGACCCGGATGGTCGCGCGGAGCTTCGGGCTGCCGCCGAGGTGGGCGCCGGTCATGCCGAGCGCCGCGAGGGCGATGAGCACGGCACCGAAGGTGATCGGAATGCGCACGCTCTCGGGCAGGAGCAGGATTGCCAGGAACGGAAGCAACGCGCCGAGGGTGAAGGCCGCGGCCGAGACCCAGGCGGCGTGCCAGGCGCTGACGACGTCGTCCTCGGCGATGTTGTGCTCGGCGAGCAGGTGGGCACGCACGGGATCGATCGCCGTGAATTCCACGGCGACCTGCCGGGCCGTGGCGGGGGCGAGTCCCTGCTTTTCGTAGAGTTCCGCGAGTTCCTGCAGTTCGCCTTCGGGGTCGATACTGAGCTCGCGCTTCTCGCGCTCGATCAGGGTGCGCTGGCTGTCACTCTGACTGCTGACCGAGACGTATTCGCCGAGGGCCATGGAGATGGCCCCACCGACGAGGCCGGCGGTGCCTGCCGCCGCGATGGCGGCGGTGGAGCCGGTCGCCCCGGCCACACCGACGACGAGGGCCGCAACGGAGACGATGCCGTCGTTGGCGCCGAGCACCCCGGCACGCAGCCAGTTGAGCCGGCCGGCATGGCTCTCGGTGCGCTTCGGTTCGGCGGCGGCAACAGCAACCGAGGGACTGAGGGAAGCGATTCCAGCGGACGTGAGTGAGGTCATAACGAATATCAGAACACAAGCCGGCATCCCCCGCCAGCGTGGAAAGCCTTACCTCACCGGCGAGCAAAAGAACTGGTGAGGCAAGGCTTCCCAAATATTCAACCGGCTATTCGAGGAGCAGCGCGGGCTCCTCGATGATGCTGGCGACATCCGCCAGGAACCGGCTCGCGACATCCCCGTCGACGACCCGGTGGTCGAAACTCGCGCCGATCGTGGTCACGAAGCGGGCGCGCACCTCGCCGTCCACCACCCACGGCTTCTGCTTGATCGTGCCGAGGGCGACGATGCCGGCCTCGCCGGAGTTGAGGATGGGGGTGCCCGTGTCCATCCCGAACACGCCGATGTTGGTGATCGTGATCGTGCCGCCCGACATGTCGGCGGGGGTGGTCTTGCCGTCGCGCGCGGTGAGGGTGAGTCGTTCGAGCGCGCCCGCGAGTTCCAGCAGGCTCATGTCCTGGGCCTCCTTGACATTGGGCACGATCAGGCCCCGCGGGGTCGCCGCCGCGATGCCGAGGTTGACGTAGTGCTTGATCACGATTTCCTCGTCGGTGAAGATCGAGTTGACCGTGGGGTTGCGCCGCACCGCCCAGATCATGGCCTTGGCCATGATCAGCAGCGGGGAGACCCGCACGCCGGCGAAGTCGGTGGATGCCTTGAGCCGCTTGACGAATTCCATGGTGCGGGTGGCGTCGACATCGACGAAGAGGCTCACGTGCGGTGCGGTGAACGCGCTGGAGACCATGGCCTGGGCGATGGCCTTGCGCACGCCCTTGACGGCGATGCGCTCCTCGCGGTCGCTCGGCCACTCCGGCGTCTGGATGTTGCGGAAGACGCTGGCCTGGGTGGCGGCGCGCAGCACGTCCTCCCGGGTCACGTCGCCGACCGGGCCGGTCGCCTCGACCAGGGACAGGTCGACTCCGAGATCCTTGGCGAGCTTGCGGATCGGCGGTTTGGCGATGACCGGTCCGGCGGATGCCGCACGCGGGAGCCGGGGAAGGGGCGCCGCCGCGGCGCGCGGGGCGATGACGGGCGGCGGCGCGATCGATTCGTGGGCGACCGGGGTGCTGCCGTGGCGCTTCCGCCGGGTGGGCATGGTCGCGGTGGCACCGCGGCCGACGAGCACGGGGCCGGCCTTCTCGGCCGGTTCGTCGGAGATCGTGGAACCGGCATCCGCTGCCGCGCCGGCCAGCTCGTTCTCATTCGCCCCCGTCGGGGGAGCGGACACCTCGGCATCGGTGCCGGCGTCGGAGACGATGGTGATGATCACGGTTCCGACGTCGACGGTCGTTCCGGGCTGCACCAGGATCTCGCCGACCACGCCGACATAGGGCGACGGGAGTTCGACCAGCGATTTGGCGGTCTCGATCTCGACCAGCACCTGGTTGATCGCGACGGTGTCGCCGGGCGCCACCTTCCACTCGACGATTTCGGCCTCGGTGAGACCCTCGCCGACATCGGGCAGGGTGAATTTCGACACGCTCATGAAGCGAGCTCCTTGCGATTGGTGAGGCGAGAGTGGCCGTTCCGGTCCAGAGTGCCCCGCGGAACGGTCACTCTGGACCGGAAAGGTGACTGCCGGGGGGACTGCGTGGTCATCTCGGGTGGTCTCAGTAGGAGAGGGCGCGGTCGACGGCTTCGAGCACGCGGTCCGGGCTGGGCAGGAAGTGCGTCTCCACGGCGGCCGGCGGGAACGGGGTGTCGAACCCGGAGACCCGCAACACGGGGGCTTCGAGCAGGTAGAACGCCTTCTCCATCACGGTGGCGGCGATCTCCGAGCCGACACTGACGAAGCCGTGGGCCTCCTGCGCGACGACCAGGTGCCCGGTCTTCTCGACCGAGGTGAGGATCGGGCCGTAGTCGATCGGCGAGATCGACCGCAGGTCGATGACCTCGATGCTGGTGCCCTCCTCCGCGGCGAGGTCGGCGGCCTGCAGCAGCACGCTCACCATGGCGCCGTGGCCGACGACAGTGGCATCCGTACCGCTCCGCACCACGCGGCTGGCGTGCAGCGGCGTGCCGCTCTCGGCCAGATTGACTTCGCCCTTGGGCCAGTAGCGGCTCTTGGGCTCGAAGAAGATGACCGGGTCGTCGCTCCGGATGGCTTCCTGCATCATCCAGTACGCGTCGTGGGGGTTCGACGGGCTCACCACGCGCAGTCCCGGCGTGTGCGCGAAGTAGGCCTCCGGGCTCTCCTGGTGGTGCTCGATCGAGCCGATGTGGCCGCCGTAGGGGATGCGGATCACGACGGGCATGATCACTTCACCCTCATGCCGGTTGCGCATGCGCGAGAGCTGGCTGGTGATCTGGTCGAAGCCGGGGAACACGAATCCGTCGAACTGGATCTCGCAGACGGGGCGGTAGCCGCGCAGAGCCAGCCCGATCGCCGTGCCGATGATGCCGGACTCGGCCAGCGGGGTGTCGAGCACGCGCTTGTCGCCGAATTCGGCGAAAAGGCCCTCGGTGACGCGGAAGACCCCGCCGAGCGGGCCGATGTCCTCGCCCATCATCAGGACCTTGGGGTTGTCCCGCATGGCCTGGCGGAGGCCGGCGTTCAGCGCCTTGGTCATCGGCAGGTTGGCCACGGTCGGGGTGCTCGCCGGGGTGCTCGCCGGGGTGCCGGCGGGGCTCATTTCGATCGTGTCGCTCACGCGGCGCCTCCTTCGAAGGATGCTTCGTACCGGGCGAGCCAGGCCTTCTCCTCGTCGATCAGGGGGTGAGGTTCGGCGTAGACGTTGTCGAAGATGACGTTCGTCTCGGGTGAGCGGATGTCCAGGGCCCGGCGGCGCACATCCGCGGCGTGGTCTTCCGCCTCCTCGTCGACGGCGTCGAGGAACTCCTGTTCGACGCCGAGGCCCCGCAGGTAGCTGCGGAACCGCACGATCGGGTCCCGGGCCACCCAGTAGGCGAGCTCCTCCGGGTCGCGGTATTTCGTGGGGTCGTCCGCCGTGGTGTGGGCGCCGACGCGGTAGGTGAGTGCCTCGATCAGGGCCGGACCCTTGCCGGCGCGCGCGTCGTCGAGGTGCTTGGCGGTCACGGCGTAGCTGGCGAGCACGTCATTGCCGTCGATCTGGGTGCCTGGCATGCCGAACCCGCCGGCGCGCAGGTAGAGGGGGGTGCGCGACTGGCGGGTGACCGGCACCGAGATGGCCCAGTGGTTGTTCTGCAGGAAGAACACCTGCGGGGTCTGGTAGCTCGCCGCGAAGACGAGCGCCTCGTTGGCGTCGCCCTGCGACGACGCCCCGTCGCCGTAGTACACGATGACGGCCTGGTCGGTCTCGGGGTTGCCGGTCGCGGTGGCGCCGTCGAGCTGCATGCCCATCGCGTAGCCCGTGGCGTGGAGGGTCTGGGAGGCGAGCACCAGGGTGTACAGGTGGAAGTTACCGTGTTCTTCGGGGGTCCAGCCGCCGAGCGTGACGCCGCGCAGCATCCGCAGGATGTCGACCAGGTCGAGTCCTCGGATCATGCCGACGACGTGCTCCCGGTAGGAGGGGAAGACGTGGTCCTGCGGCCTGGTCGCATGGGCGGAACCGACCTGGGCGGCCTCCTGGCCGTGGCTGGGCACCCAGAGGGCCAGCTGGCCCTGGCGCTGCAGGTTGGCGGCCTCGGTGTCGAATCGGCGGACGACCACCATGTCCCGGTAGAAACGCCGGTAGTCGGCCTCGGTCAGCCGGTCCAGGTAGGGCAGGAATTCGGCGGCGGATTCGCTCGGCGCGAAGACGCCCTCGGGGGAGAGGAGTCGCACCATGGGCGAGGCGTCTTCAGTCGCTGGCATCGTACTAACCTAGCCGCCGGGCCGAGTGTCCCGTTGGTAGATCGTCGACAATGTCTGAGCAGATAGCCAGGAGCTTTTCCACAGATTCTTCCTCGCCGATCGAGATCCGGATGCCCTCCGGGAAGGGGCGCACGATCAGGCCGACCGCCGAAAGCACGTCGGCGATGTCGGTGGTTTCCTCACCGGTGGGCAGCCAGATGAAGTTGCCCTGCGGTGCGGGGATGTTCCAGCCCTGTTCGGTCAGCGCGCGCCAGGCCGCGTCGCGGCGTTCGGTCAGGGTGCGCACCCGCCGCAGCAGCTGGTCGGTGGCGTCAAGTGACGCGATCGCCGCGGCCCCGGCCACACCGGTCACCGACAGCGGGATCGCGGTGGCACGGGCGCCGTCCAGAACGGCGACGGGACCGAGGGCGTAGCCGACGCGGAGGCCGGCCAGGCCGTAGGCCTTGGAGAAGGTGCGCAGCACGACCAGGTTCGGGAACCGCTTCAGGAGCGGCACGCCGTTGACCGCCTCCGGATCGGTGACGAACTCGATATATGCCTCGTCCAGAATGACGAGCAGATCCCTCGGGACGACCGCCATGAAGGCCTCGAACTCGTCGGCGGTGACGATGGTGCCGGTCGGGTTGTTCGGGCTGCAGACGATGACCACGCGGGTGCGCTCGGTGATGCGGGTGGCCATCTCGGGCAGATCGTGACCGTGGTCGTCCCGGTTCGGCACCCGGATGCTCGTGGCCCCGGCGACGGTGACCAGGCTCGGGTAGGCCTCGAACGACCGCCAGGAGTAGAGCACCTCGTCGCCCGGACCCGCGGCGGCGAGGATGAGCTGGGCCAGCAGGGCCACCGATCCCGCCCCGACATGCACCTCGTCGACGCTGCGATCGAAGCGGGCGGCCAGGCGTTCCCGCAGGGCCAGGGCGGAGGCATCCGGGTAGCGGTTGTACGCCGTTTCGGAGTTGACCGCGGCGATGACGCCGGGCAGCGGGTCGAAGGGGTTCTCGTTGCTCGAGAGTTTGAACGCGGTGGTGGCGGCGGCTTGTCCCTGCCGATAGGCCGGCAGTGCGACAATCTCGGGGCGCAGGCGGACCGAGGGCTGGTCTGAAGGGCTCACTCGGCGATTCTACGCCGGAGCATATTCGCGTGGCCGCATAATGCTGGCGACGTTCGGCCCGGTGGCCGGCCCTGCGCATCGCCGGGCGCGGTGCCATCATGGAGGCATGGCCCGATTCCTGCTCAAGCTGACCCTCAATGCCGTCGCCCTGTGGCTCACCACGGTGCTCGTCGCCGGCGTTTCCCTGCAGCCCTATGCGAACGACACCTTCTCCGTGGTCATGAGCTACCTGCTGATCGCGCTCCTGTTCGGTTTCGTCAACGGCGTCGTCGGCACGTTCGTGCGCATCATCGCCTTCCCGCTCTACGTCCTCACCCTGGGCCTGATCTCGCTGATCGTGAACGGCCTCCTGCTGATGCTGGTCGCCTGGTTCACGGACGTGATCGGTTTCGGCCTCGTGATCGAGGACTTCTGGTGGGGCGTGCTCGGCGCCCTGGTACTGGGCATCATCAGCTGGCTGCTGAACCTGGTGTTCCGGCCCGCCAGACCCAGCCGGTAAGACCGTATGGGCGCCGGCGAGTCGCCCATTGGTCACTCACCGGCCACCCGGATGCCCCGCCACCGGGAGGCCTGTCCCGGTTCCGCGCCGACCACGGTCGCCATGGTTGCCCGAAACTCCTGCAGGCGCGGCTCCGGGGACTCGTCCATCAGCCGCCCGGTGGCCCGATAGGCGGTGAGGGCGTGGGCCGGCAGCGGCTGATCCGGCGGCACCTCCCGCCCCGCGAACACCTCTCGCCGCACGAGCAGGCGATCATCCTCGGCACCCGGCGTGCCGCCCAGCGCCGGGATCAGATCGTCGGAGTGTTCGACCGTCACGGCGTCCACGCCGGGAGGCAGCGTGATCTGGCCGTCGGGCGCCCCGAACGTGGCGACCGCGACCGTGTTGAACTCCCCGGACGCCGCCACCTGCGCGGCGACGAGGCCGCCCTGCGAGTGGCCCACCGGAATCACCGGGTCCGCCGGCCGCACCCCGGCCTCCCGCATGGCCTGCACCACCGCCCGGTAGGAGCCGGAGTCCTGGTCGGCGACGGCGGAGAGGTCGGAGGTGAGGTCCCAGGGCTGTTCCGCGGCGACCGGGCTCCATTCCACCGTGCCGCCGATGTAGACCACCCAGGACGGGCTCTCGGCGCTGCCGTACCGCTCGATGCGCACCTGGGAGCCGTCCTCGGACACCGACGGGATGCGGTCGGCCAGGTCGGCGAACCCGGCGGGCGGAGGCGTCGCCCGGGTCGCGGGCCGCTGCCCGGCCACTCCCGGCCCGCCCAGGGGCACCACCGGCACGGGCACCACCGGCACGGGCACCACCGACACCGGCGTCTCCCGGAACAGGCCGAGCGGGCGGGACAGCGCCCGCACCCCCGCCGCCGACGTGGCCACACCGAGCAGGCCGAGGCCCTCGTCCCCGAGCAGGGCGGAGACCGGATAGGGCAGACCCGCGGCTCCGACCGCCGCGTCATCCACCGAGGACACGAGCACCCGCACCGCCGCGACCACGACGGGGTCGGTCAGCGCGCGCGGATTCGCCCGCAACCAGCCAGCCGCCGTCGCGGGGCCGTCGCCGGGCCCGGTGAGCAGGCTGCCGAGCAGGAATCCGGCAGCGCCGCTGGTCAGTGCCGGCAGGGCGGCCAGCGCCAGGAACGGCGCCAGCCGGCCGAGCGTGAATCCCAGCCAGACGCCGCCCGCACGGGCGACGCGCTCGCTCCGCCGTTCCGCCTCGCCGTACCCCTCCGCGGCGGCGATGAGCGAGTCGGCGAGGTGGCGGCTGTGCTCCGCCACCCGGTCGATGGCCCGGCCGACCCCGAAGACGCAGCCGGCCGCTTCGCCGCCCGTCCAGGCCGGGGACGGCGCCGGCGCGGAGTCCAGGGCACGGATGCCCGCCAGCCGCGCCTGCCACCCCTCGGCGTCGGCCTGCAGCGCACGCAGCCACGACGCCTCTGCCAGCAGCACATCCGTGGCCACGAGGGTGGTGCCCCCGCCGGACACGATCAGGGTGGCCGCGGGATCCTCGTCCGCCGCCGGGGTCGCCGGGGTCGCCGGAAGCCCCGTCACGGAGCCCCCGGGGTCCGGGTCGACGCCGCGGCCAGGACGACCTGGACCTCCTCGATCTCCGCCGCCACCGCGGCGAGGGCGTCCTCCAGGTGGCGGGCGGCCCGGTGGAGTTCCCCGGCGAGTTCGCTGCGCCGCTCGGCGTAGCCGCGCTGCGCCGCGGACCGCCAGGACCCGGTCAGGTCGGTCGGCGCCAGGGAGCGGGCGGCGATCTCGACGTCGTCCCGCAGGGCGCGGAGCAGCATCCGTCGTTCCCGGAGCTCGGCCAGGCGAGCCGGCAGGCCGGAGTCGCTGATGAACGTGCCGTCTGAACCGAACACGGCCCTCCTCCCTGCACCCCCGTCGCGACGATGCTGCCAGCGAGCGTGCCACCTCCCGGTGGCCGGGCGGGGTCCACCCGCAAGTTCACGGAATGTACGACCGGCGGACGGCTGTGGAGGGGTGGCGGGTGCAACACAATGGAGGTATGGCTTTCGCGTCGATCACACCGGACGAATCGACGCCGTTCCGGATCGTCTTCGTCTGCACCGGGAACATCTGCCGTTCGCCGATGGCCGAGGTCATGCTGCGTGACCTGGTCACGCGTTCCGGCCTGGGCCGGCTGATCACCACCAGTTCCGCCGGCACCGGTGACTGGCACGTGGGCGAGCAGGCGGACATCCGCACGATCACCGCCCTGGCCAAGCGAGGCTACGACGGGAGCCATCACCGGGCACGCCAGTTCGACCCGGCCTGGTTCGACGACCTCGACCTGGTCGTGGTGCTCGACCGGGGGCAGGAACGGATCCTCCGCAACTGGGCCGCCACCGACCGGGACCGCAGCAAGGTGCGCCTGCTGCTCAGTTTCGACCCGGCCCAGGCCGGCCTGCGGGACGTGCCGGACCCGTACTATTCCGACGATGCATTTTTTGACACGGTTCTTGGCATGATTGAGAGCGCAAATGAAGCGCTCTTCGCGCAACTTGCACCCGCAATCCGACAGGGAGTCCGATGAGTCCGTTACCGCCCCAGGTCCTCAGCCCACTCGATGGCCGCTACCGCGCCGCCGTCACCGAACTGGGGGAGTACCTGTCAGAGGCCGGCCTCAACCGGGCTCGCGTGCAGGTCGAAGTCGAGTGGCTGATCACGCTCACCGACCGCAGCCTGTTCGGTTCCGTGCCGCTGACGCCCGAGCAGAAGTTGTCCCTGCGCGCCCTGGTCACCGACTTCGGCCAGGCCGAGATCGATGAACTCGCCACGCTGGAAGCCACCACCCGGCACGATGTGAAAGCCGTCGAATACCTCGTGCGTCGCCGCCTGACCACGCTCGGACTCGACCACATCAGCGAGCTCACCCACTTCGCCGCCACCAGCGAGGACATCAACAACCTCTCCTACGCACTGACCGTGAGTGACGCCGTGCGTGAGGTCTGGCTGCCCAAGTTCCGCGCCGTGATCGGGGCCCTGCGCCTGCGCGCCCTCGACTACCGGGCCGACTCGATGCTCGCCCACACCCACGGCCAGCCGGCCACGCCCACCACGGTCGGCAAGGAGCTGGCGGTGTTCGTCTACCGTCTCGAGCGCCTGGCGAAGCAGGTCGAGAACAGCGAGTACCTGGGCAAGTTCAGCGGTGCCACCGGCACTTTCGCCGCCCACGTCGCGGCCGATCCCGCCGTCGACTGGCCGGCCGTCTCTCGCGAGTTCGTCGAGGGTCTCGGCCTGACCTGGAACCCGCTGACCACCCAGATCGAGTCCCACGACTGGCAGGCCGAGCTCTACTCGCGCATGTCCCACGTCAACCGGGTGCTGCACAACCTGGCCACGGATGTCTGGACCTACATCTCCCTGGGCTACTTCCGTCAGATCCCGCAGGCCGGAGCCACGGGCTCATCGACCATGCCGCACAAGATCAACCCCATCCGCTTCGAGAACGCCGAAGCGAACCTCGAGCTCTCCAGCGCGATCCTCGACTCGCTCGCGGCAACGCTGGTGACCTCGCGCCTGCAGCGCGACCTGACCGACTCGACCACGCAGCGCAACATCGGCGTCGGTTTCGGGCACTCTCTGCTCGCCCTCGACAACATCGTGCGGGGTCTGGGCGAGATCGACATCGACCGGGACGCCCTGGCCCGGGACCTCGACGCGAACTGGGAGATCCTCGGCGAGGCGATCCAGACCGTCATCCGGGCCGAGGTGTCGGCGGGCCGCTCGTCGATCGAGGATCCGTACGCCCTGCTCAAGGAACTCACCCGCGGCAAGCGCATCAACCGGGACGACCTGGTCGCGTTCGTGACCGGCCTGGAGATCGGCGACGCCGCCAAGGCGCGCCTGCTCGAGCTCACGCCCGCAGGCTACGTGGGCCTCGCGGACCCACTGCTCGACTACCTGCCGTAGCGGGTCGCCGCTCCGCGGGTGGCGTGCCACCCGCGGAGCGGCGCAGCTCCCGCGCGGCGCCGCAGGTCAGGGGTTGAGGTTAAAGCCGTGGGTCTCGCCGTCGGTGTCGGTCTGCTCGGCGCTGTTCGGTTTCATGGCGCGCATCAGCACCAGGATCACTCCGAGCACGACGACGAACGTCACGGCGGTGCCGAACAGCGCGAGCAGCACGTCGCGGGTGCTCATCAGCACCACGAGCCCCAGGAACAGGGCCATCACGCCGGAGAAACCGAAGGTCTCCTTGGGCGTCATCAGCGCGGAGCGGCCGGGCTTGCGCGGGGTGTTCTGGGTCACAGGGTGTCCGAATCGTTGGGTGAGGCCGTGAGCGTGCGGGGATCTGGCGTGGACGCCCACTTGAGGGAGAGCCCCGCGATGACGAGGTAGACGCCCAGCATCACGAGGTACGCGCCGAGCAGACCGACCGACACGACCGGGTTGGGCGGGAGCAGCAGGAAGACCAGTGCGAGCACGGCGGTGAACGCGCCGACCACGAGCCAGTCGCGGTCACCTGGGTCGCGCCGCCGGGCACGGATGCCGCTGTACAGCTCGAGGAAACCGGTCACCGCCGCCCAGACCGTGACGAGGTAGAGGAAGAAGCCGAGCCCGCCGGCGTTGAAGGCCAGCGCGAGCGCGCCGGCCGCCATGCCCACCACGCCCTGCAGGAGGAACAGCGATCGCTCGCGGGCATCCGTGAGAGTGCGGCGGCTCAGCAGGCCGACGGCCACGCCGCTGACCAGCGCGAAGGCGCCGAACACGACCAGGCCGAACTGCGCCGAGTGGTTCGCGTTGAAGGTGATGGCGGCTGCCGGCACGAAGGCGAGTGCGGCGCGCACGATCGGCACGCTCCAGTAGCGGGTACCGACGGAGTGTGATGCCTGGGCGTTGGCCACGCGGCGACCTCTTTCATTGCGGGTTGAAGACTGGCCTAGTCTACGCGGCCGGCCCGATGTGCCCCGATGGGCCCGGCGCCCTCCGCCCGGGGCGCCGGCCGGGCCCGATGAGCACTCACAGCAGGGTGTCGCCGATGAAGCCGTCGGCCGCGCAGCCGGGCGGAATGGCGAACACGGCCGAGCCGATCGGGGTGATCCACTGGTTCAGCAGGTCGAGGGTGTCCAAGCGCTGCTGGATCGGCACGAATTGCGCGTCAACGTCCGCCTGGAAGGACACGAAGAGGAGCCCGGAATTGGAGACGGCGGTTCCGGTGGGGGTGTCGTCGTAGTTGTACCCTCGGCGATGGATGCGCTGGCTCCTGTCCTCCGACCGGGCCCGACGCAGGTGGGAGTATTCGGGGATCACCGGGAACCCGAGCGCGGTGGTCGCCGCGAAATCGGGCACGTCCTTCTCCCTGGTTCCCGTCAGCGGCGCTCCGGTGGCGAGCGTGCGCCCGACCGCGGACTCACGTCCGGACCGGTCGAGCTTGTCCCACTTGTCGAGGTCCATGCTGATCCGGCGCAGCACGAAGCCGGTGCCGCCCGTGAGCCAGGCGGGGTTGTCGGCCGGGCCCCAGACCAGGGCGCTGAAGTCGTCCGTGCCGACCACGGGGTTCGCCGTGCCGTCGACCTGGCCGAACAGATTGCGCATGGTCGTGCCGGGCTTCTCCGAGCCGGCTGAGCGGCGGAATCCCGGCTGCACCCAGTGCACGCTCGCGAAGGAGCGCACGTCCTTGAGCAGCATCCGGGTGGCGTGGGCGATCGTCATCGGATCGTCGGCGGCGATCTGCAGCAGCAGGTCGCCGCCGGTCCAGGCCGGCTCGAGCCGGTCGACCGTGAACGCGGGCAGTGGTTTCAGCCAGCCGGGGGCGGTCCCGGCGGCCCGGGCCACCAAGGCGGCCCCGAAGCCGAAAGTGACCGTGAGCCGGGCTGGAACGACGGCCAGTTCGGGTTCGGAGTCGGCCAGGGCGGCGTCCCCCTGGGTCAGGCGGGCCGCATCGTCGGTGAGGATGCGCATCATCCGCCGCAGCCCCGCGCGATCGACCCCGTCTCGGAGGACCAGGGCGACGAAGCTGGCGTGCGCCTGCGGGGCGGTGTCCACGCCCGCCTGGTGCGCGCCGAAGAACGGCACGGTGTCCGACCCGCTGACCATCGGCTCGGCCGTGCGCGCCGGAGCGGCGGCGCCGGCCTTGACGGCGAGGTCGAGGGCGACGGCACCGGTCGCGCCGATGCCGGCGGCGGCACCACCCAGGAGGAGGTGCCGCCGGCTCAGGCGCCGACGCGCCGGGTCGGGCTGTTCCTGCCGTCCGTCACTCACTTGGCGTTGCCACCCTCATAGGTCTCGTTCGCGCCCGTGTAGTCCTTGACCGGGGCCGTGAAGACGAAGCTCGAGCCGTCGGACAGGTTGAGCGTGACGGTGACGTCGTCGCCGGCCGCGAGGGGGGCGGCGAGCCCCATGAACATGATGTGGTTGCCGCCGGGCGCGAGCTCGATCGAACCGCCGGCGGGAATGACGAAGCCGTCCTCCTTCTTCTGCATGATCATGTCGCCGGCGTCGTTGGCGACGGTCTCGTGCAGTTCGAGCATGGGTGCCGCCGGTGACCCGGCGGAGGTGACGGTGACGTCCTCCGCCCCGGAGTTCTCGAGCAGCCCGAAGGCGCCGGACATGCCGCTGTCTGCGGCCTTGACCCAGGCATCCGTCATGCTCAGGGAGCTTCCCTCCGGCGTCGTGTCGGCTGCCGGCGCCGGCGTCTCGGCCGTGCCGGCGCAGCCCGAGAGGGTGAGCAGCAACGCGGCGGCGGCAACGACGAGACGGGTGGGGGTGGAGGTGATCTTCATGAGTGGTTCTCCTGGTGTGGAAACAAGCCGATGGGAAGGGTGATGTGTTGCAGGTGTTTCAGGTGTTTCAGGTGTTTCAGGTGTTTTTGCGGCGTTTGGCGCGCCAGGCGGCGAACAGGGCGAAGGCGGCGAGGCCGCCGCCGGCCCCGATGAGTCCGACCGCGATGAGCGGGAGGCCCGCAGCATCCGACTGGTCGGCGTCGGCGTCGGACGCAGCGCCGGGGCCGGTCGACGGGTTCGGGGCCGCGGTCGCGCCCGCGCCCGGCTCGGACGGCGCCGCCGTTCCGATCGAGAAGGCGAACGCCCCCGACACCGGATGCCCGTCCGCCGACACGACCCGCCAGCGCACCTGGTAGGCGCCGTCCTTCATCCCCGCCGCGAGTGCCTGCGTGGCCTCCGGCCCGTCGAGGCGCATCTCGCCCTCGGCCCAGTTGCGGTCCTCGCTGTCGACGACCAGCACGATCGCACCGATCTCGAGGATCTCGTCGGTGAAGCGGATGGTGACCGTCGATGGCGCGACGTCGAGGCGTTCCCCGTCGGCCGGGACGGTCGACTGGACCTGGTCGTGAGCGGTCGCCGCCGGCGCCGCCGGGCTGAAAACGGAGAGGGCGATCACGATCAGGGTGAGAAATACCGCCGTTGCCGGGCGTCGTCGGGGGGCGTGCGTCATCGAATTACTCCGGTCGTCGAGGTGGGTGCGTGAAGGCGCGCGTGAACGCCGGGACCACACCGGGTCGCGAACGGGGTCGTTCGAGTCAGGCCGAGCGGCGGGTCAGGGATTCAGGGCGCGGGCCGGCGGGCCGCGCCGCAGCACGCTCCCGAGCAGCACGCCGAGGTCGGCCGGCACGAAGACTCCGCCGAAGCCGGGTCGCACGGTCGCGGCATCCGTCTGGATCGCGACCGGCGCGAGGGTCCGGATCAGGACCCGGGTCAGGTGGTTCGTGGCTTCGGCGAGGAGCGCCCAGAAGGTCTTCTCGCCGCGGTAGAGCGCCACGATCGTGACGAGGGCGGCCAGGCCGTGCCCCACCCACATCCAGGCGCTGTCGGGCAGGATGCCCTCGGCGGCCATCAGAGGCCGGGCCGCGGCGTCGGCGGCCACGGTCACGGCGCCGTGGTGGTGGGAGCTCGTCATGGTCATGCCGGAGGTGCCGCCGAGTCCGAACAGCACGTGCAGCAGCAGCTGGCTGACGCCGACGGACAGTGTGAGGCGCAGCAGGGACAGGCTCTTGCCGGCCAGGAACACCGACGCCATGCCGGCGAAGGCGAGGGCGAGGGCGGCACTGAGCAGGCCGGGCGCGTTCCCGCCCGCCGCGACGTGGGACAGGGCGGCGACGAGAACGGCGACGGATGCCGTGAGCCAGCCACGGACGAATCTCGCCCATCTGGTCGTCATGGCTCTCCCTCGGCGGACCCGCTCGGGTTCGGCTCCTGTCTGAACACTACAGCGCCGACCCGAGCACGTTTGATCAGAGCGCGTTGACCGCGCTCAGCATCTTCGTCAGGGAGTCCTTCGCGTCGCCGAACAGCAGCGTGGTCTTCGGGTCGAACAGCAGTTCGTTCTCGATCCCCGCGAAGCCGGGGCGCATGGACCGCTTGAGGAACACGACCTGCCGGGCCTCGCCGACATCCAGGATCGGCATGCCGTAGATGGGTGAGCCGGGCGAGGTCTTCGCCGCGGGGTTGACCACGTCGTTGGCGCCGACGACGAGGGCGACATCCGTGTTCTTGAACTCCGGGTTGACCTCGGCCATCTCCTTGAGCGACTCGTAGGGCACGTTCGCCTCGGCCAGCAGCACGTTCATGTGCCCGGGCATCCGGCCGGCCACCGGGTGGATGGCGAAGACCACCTCGACGCCGCGCGCCTCGAGGGTGGTGGCGAGCTCGGCGATGGTGTGCTGGCCCTGCGCGACGGCCAGGCCGTAGCCGGGCACGATGACCACGCGCTGGGCGTAGTTGAGCAGCACCGCGACGTCTTCGGGGTTCGAGCTGCGCACCGGCCGGTCGCTCTGCGCGGTCGATCCGGCGGTCGAGCCGCCCTTGAAGGCACCGAACAGGATGCCGCTCACGCCGCGGCCCATGGCGGAGGCCATGGCGCGGGTCAGGATCGTTCCGCTGGCGCCGACGAGGGTGCCGGCCACGACGAGCAGCAGGTTGCCCAGCACGATGCCGGAAGCCGCGACTGCCAGCCCGGTGAAGGCGTTCAGTAGGGAGATCACGATCGGCACGTCCGCACCGCCGACCGGCAGCACCAGGAGCGCGCCGACCAGGAGTCCCAGGAGAAGGAGTGCGATGGCCCATCCGGTCGCGCCCGTCGCGACGACGAAGCCGCCGGCCACGAGAGCCGCCAGAACGATGGCACCCATCACGACGGCGAGGCCGGGGAAGATGAGCGGCCGCGAGCTGATCAGGCCCTGCAGTTTGCCGACCGTGACGGCCGAGCCGGAGAAGGAGACCGCGCCGACGAGCATGGTGAACACCACGGCGACCTTGACCCAGGGGCCCTCGCTGTTGCCGAGTTCGAGCACCGCGACGAGCGCCGCGGCGCCGCCGCCGACCCCGTTAAACAGGGCGACCAGCTGGGGCATCTGCGTCATCTCCACGCGCCGAGAGATCGGGGCGGCGATCGCCGAGCCGACCGCGATGGCGATCAGGATGGCCGGGATGTTGTCGAGCCGGGCCGACAGGAAGACGGTGATCACGGCGAGGAGCGCACCGGCGGCACCGATCAGGTTGCCGCGGCGGGCGGTCTTCGGCGAGGAGAGCCCCTTGAGGGCGAGGATGAAGCAGACCGCGGCGATCAGGTAGAGGATGCTGGTCCACTCCGGCGAGAGAAGGCTCATTTCGTGGCATCCTTCGTGTCGGCGCCGGCCGGTTTGCGCGGCGCGAACATTTTGAGCATCCGGTCGGTGACGACGAAGCCGCCGACCAGGTTGGCGGTGGCCAGAACCACGGCGATTAGAGCGACCGTCAGGAGCCAGAGGTTGAGGGTCTGGCCGGCGACCGTGATGGCGCCGATCAGGATGATGCCGTGGATCGCGTTGGCGCCACTCATCAGGGGGGTGTGCAGGGTGCTGGACACCTTCGAGACGACCTCGAAGCCGACGAAGACCGCCAAGACGACGACTGTCAGCAAAGTGATCGGATCCATCAGTGTTGTTCTCCTGTCAGGGCCGTGGCCGTCGGCTCGTGCCGGATCGTGCCGCCGTGCGTCAGGCAGGCCCCGGCAACGACCTCGTCCGTGAAATCGGGGGAGACCGTGCCGCTTTCGGTCATCAGGGCGAGCAGGTTGGCCACGTTCTTGGCGAAGAGCCGGGACGCGTCGGCGGGCATCGTCGAGGGTGCGTCCTTCATTCCGACCAGGGTGACGGTGCCGTCCCCGGTGCGGGTGGGCACCTGGGTGTCCCGCCCCGCGACGACGCCCTCGACGTTGCCGCCGGTCTCGGCGGCAAGGTCGATCACGACCGAGCCCATCCGCATGGCCGTGACCATGTCCTGCGTCACGAGCAGCGGGGCCGGGCGGCCCGGGATGGCGGCCGTGGTGATCAGCACGTCGGCGGCGGCCACGTGGGGCGCCAGCAGTTCCCGCTGTCGCACCGACCGATCCTCGCTGAGTTCGCGGGCGTACCCGCCGGTGCCTTCCACGGCGTCCAGGTCGAGGGTGATGAAGGTTCCGCCCATCGAGGTCACCTCGTCCGCCGAGGCCGGGCGCACGTCGTACGCGGAGACCCGGGCGCCAAGGCGCTTGGCCGTGGCGATGGCCTGCAGGCCGGCGACGCCCGCGCCCAGCACGAGCACGCGCGCCGGCGGGATCGTGCCGGCGGCGGTCATGTAGAGCGGGAAGAATCGGGGGAAGCGGATGGCCGCCTCGAGCACCACGCGGTAGCCGGAGACGAGGGCCTGGGAGGTCAGGGCGTCCATCGACTGGGCGCGGGAGATGCGCGGCACCAGCTCGAGGGCGAACGAGGTGACGCCCGCGGTGGCCAGTGCGGCGACGGTGGGAAGCTCGGAGGCGGGGGAGGCCAGGCCGATCGTGATCGTGCCGGAACGGAGGCCGCCGACGAGGTCGGGGCTGAGGGGGCGCACGTGGCAGAACACGTCGAGCTCGCCGAGGCCCAGTTCGGGAACGACGGTGGCGCCGGCATCCGTGTACGAGCCATCGGGATGCCCGGATTCGGAGCCCGCACCGGACTCGACCAGAACCTCGAGTCCGAGGGCCGTGAGCTGGGTCACCGTCTCGGGGGTGGCCGCGACGCGGCGCTCACCCTGCAGACGTTCTCGCCTGATGCCAACCTTCACGCGCATGTCTCCTTAGCGGCGGACGCGAGAGCGAGAACGGATCGATCCGAACTGGGGCGGCACTTGCATCTTCCGTTCGTAGCGTAGCGGTGATCACTTGCCGGCCGGAGAATATGACCGGCGGCAGAATCGATCCGGCCCGTGGCCGAATGGGCCTGCTACGCGCCCGGAACCATGTCGGCGAAGCGGGAGTAGTGGCCGTGGAACGCGACGGTCACCGTGCGGGTGGGGCCGTTTCGGTGCTTCGCCACGATCAGGTCGGCCTCGCCGGCGCGCGGGTTGTCTTTCTCGTACGCGCTCTCACGGTGCAGCAGGATGACCATGTCGGCGTCCTGTTCGAGGGAGCCCGACTCGCGGAGGTCGGAGATGGCCGGCATCTTGTCGGCACGCTGCTCGGGACCACGGTTGAGCTGGGAAAGCGCGATGACGGGAACCTGGAGTTCCTTGGCCATCAGCTTGAGCGCCCGGGAGAACTCGCTGACCTCCTGCTGGCGCGACTCGACCTTTTTGCCCGACGTCATCAGCTGCAGGTAGTCGATGATGACCATCTTGAGGCCGACCCGCTGCTTGAGCCGGCGGCACTTGGCCCGGATCTCCACCAGCGTCATGTTGGGGCTGTCGTCGATGTAGAGCGGGGCGTCGTTGATGCGGCCGCGCGTGGCGGCGATGGTGGTCCAGTCGCGGGCGTCGACGGCACCCTTGCGCATGCTCTGCAGGGGCACGGATGCCTCGGCCGCGAGCAGGCGCATGGCGATCTCACTGCGTCCCATTTCGAGGGAGAAGAAGATGCTGGGCATGTCGTGCTTGATTGAAGCCGCCCGGGCGAAGTCGAGGGCCAACGTGGACTTACCCAGCGCCGGTCGCGCGGCGACGATGATCAGCTGGCCGGGGTGGAATCCGTTGGTGAGCTCGTCCATGTCGGCGAAGCCGGTCGGCACACCGGTCATCTGGCCGTCTTTGAGCTTGGCGGCCTCGATCTCCTCGATCGCGGCCGTGACCGCGTCGGTGAGGGGCACGTAATCTTCGGTCTCGGTGCCTCCGGTGACGGAGTAGATCTCGGCCTGGGCGTTGTTCACCAGGTCGAGCACCTCGCCCTCGCCGGAATAGCCCATCTGTGCGATGCGGGTGCCGGCCTCGACCAGGCGGCGCAGCAGGGCGCGTTCGGCGACGATCGAGGAGTAGAAACCGGCGTTGGCCGCGGTCGGAACCAGGCTGGTCAGCGTGTGCAGGTAGTCCGCGCCGCCGGCCCGGGACAGCTCGCCCAGTTTGGTGAGTTCGTCGGTGACGGCGATGACATCGGTGGGCTCGCCCTGCGCGTAGAGGGAGAGGATCGCGTCGAAGATGATCTCGTGCTTGGGGATGTAGAAGTCGGCGGCCCGGACGGTTTCGACGACGTCGGCGACGGCGTCCTTGCTCAGCATCATGCCGCCGAGCGCGCTCTGCTCGGCGAGGAGGTCGTGGGGGAGCGTGCGCTCGGTGTGCCGGGCTTCCATTCCGCCGCGCTGGTCACTCCCGCGCTTATCTGCCAGACCCAGGTGAGCGATCGACACTCGTGCCTCCTTCTGCTCGTGGTGCTGGTCTATCAGGGCCCACTGACACCGACTGCCGGCACCCCTCGCACACCTCGATTGTGGCCGCCTGCCCACCCTACGTACCCGGTTCGGCCGCTCCAAAACGGGCTGTGGATAACCCTGTGGAGAATCTGGGCGAAACGCCGCGTGTCTTGTGCACAACCTGTGCACTGTCCTGTGGAAAACTTAAGAATTTCCCGTAAAAAATGCATTTTGATCAGGCTTTTATACTATTCACAGCTCTGTGGGAAAACTAATCTAAACAATGTGTTGAAGCTTCATGTGCTGTGAGCAAACCTGTGTACAAAGGCTCATTTTCAAGATCTGAAATCACCCCTGAACAGGGTGAGCGGGACAGCTTAAAAAGGTGTAGCGGCGGAGCTCCATTCGGAGCCCGCCGCTACACCTCGAGGGTGATGCTATTTGGCGGCTACCACCAGCAGTGTGATGGTGGCGCTCAGTTCGTCGCGAAGACGAACCGTTGCCTGGTGCTCACCGGTCATCTTGATCGGGCTGAGCTCGATCTTGCGCTTGTCGATGGCGCCGAGACCGGCTGCCGCCACTGCTTCGGCAACATCCGTGGTCTTGACGGAGCCGAACAGGCGTCCGCCTTCGCCGGCCTTGACGACCAGCTTGACCTTGGTGTTCTCGAGTGCAGCCTTGAGTGCCTGTGCCTCTTCGAAGGTGGCGTGCTCGCGGGCGACGCGAGCAGCTTTGATCTGTTCGATCTGCTTCTCGCCACCGCGGGTCCAGGAGACAGCGAAGCCCTGGGGGTAGAGGTAGTTGCGGGCGTACCCGTTCTTGACCTCGACGATGTCACCGGGTGCACCGAGGCCGGAGACCTCGTGCGTCAGAATGATTTTTGACATGAGGTCCTACCTGCCTGAACCGGCGTAGGGGAGCAACGCCATTTCGCGAGCGTTCTTGACGGCGCGGGCGATGAGGCGCTGTTCCTGAACGGAAACACCGGTGATGCGACGGGCGCGGATCTTTCCACGCTCGGAGATGAACTTGCGAAGGGTGGGGACATCCTTGTAATCGATGACACCAACCCGGATGGACTTCGCGGGAGCGGCGTTCTTGCCACCCTTAGCTCCGCGGAGCGGCTTGCGGCGGTCGCCGCTCGACTTTCCAGCCATGATTTCCTTACTTTCTTATGAAGTGTTTTTCAGCCGACTGCCCGGAGGCTCGGCTTAGAAGGGTGTCTCGTCGCTGAAGTTGCCCGGGGTGCTCCAGACATCTCCGCCGGTGTTCGCGGCGGGGGCGCTGGCGGCCCAGGGCTCGTCGTTCCCGGAGACGGCAGGTGCGCCGCCGCCACGGGGGGAGGACGATGACTGCGCTCGAGTGAGCTGAGCGGTGGCGTATTTCAGCGAAGGACCGATTTCATCGATCTCGAGCTCCATGCTCGTTCGCTTCTCGCCTTCCTTCGTCTCATACGAACGCTGCTTGAGACGCCCGGTAGCGATGACACGGGTACCCTTGGTCAGCGAACCAGCCACGTGCTCGGCGAATTCACGCCAAACGCTCGCGCGCAGGAAGAGCGACTCGCCATCTTTCCACTCACTCGTAGCGCGATCGAAATTGCGCGGAGTGGAAGCGATGGTGAAGTTGGCAACCGCCAGCCCGTTCTGCGTGTAACGCAGTTCCGGATCGCTGGTGAGGTTGCCCACCACGGTAATTACGGTCTCGCCGGCCATGGGCTACTTGTCGCTTGCCTTGTCGGCAGCAACGGGAGCCTCAGCCTCTGCCGCAGCAGGAGCGTCGGCGACCGGAGCTTCGACCTTGGCCGGAG
Source organism: Cryobacterium sp. TMT4-10 (assembly GCF_004403275.1). NCBI lineage: Bacteria > Bacillati > Actinomycetota > Actinomycetes > Micrococcales > Microbacteriaceae > Cryobacterium > Cryobacterium sp. TMT4-10. Next base: position 29,047 of record NZ_SOGU01000084.1, on the reverse strand, counting down.
CAGCCTTGACCGCTGCAGCAGCAACCGCCGAGGCGGGCTTTGCGGACGCGGCGACCTTGGCGGTCGGAGCGGCAGCGGCGGCTTCAGCCTTCGCAGCAATGACCTTCGGGTTGGCTGCCTTGCGGGCGGCCTTCTCGGCGGCAAGCTTGCTTGCGACGGCAACCTGGGCGATGCCTTCTTCTGCGCGAAGAACCTTTGTGCGCATGACGGCTTCCGACAGCTTCAGCTGGCGGTCGAGCTCGGCCGTGGCAGAAGCGTTCGCGGTGAAGTCGACGACGGCGTAGATGCCTTCTGACTTCTTGTTGATCTCGTAGGCGAGACGGCGGCGACCCCAAACGTCAACCTTGTCAATGGTTCCACCATCGTTGCGAACAACGTTGAGGAACTTGTCAAGGCTGGGAGCTACGGTGCGCTCATCGATCTCGGGATCGAGGATAACCATCAACTCGTACTGATGCATGACTAACCCACCTCCTTCGGACTAAACGGCTGCAGAATCTCTGCAACAGGAGGGTTGTGCATGTGTCGAAAACGGAGGCCGGGAATCCGGCGCGTAGACAACCTGCCAAGACTACCGGATGCCGCGGCGATCCGCCAACGCTCCGGCGCGGCGCCCTCCGCGCCGACGCTCATCGTTCCGGGAGAGTCGCCGAGTTCGACGTTTCCGGACGAGGTCGCCACGTGCGCCGGTCGAACTCGACCGGAAGTGCCGAACTCGGTGCGGCGGCTCATCGTTCCGGCCTCAGCCCGGCACCGATCAGAACCGCGCGGAGCCGAACAGGACTCACCGCGACATCCCACAGCCAGCGCACCATTCCTCGATCCGGCCCTCCAGCCGGCGCGCGCAGGCGGTCCTCTCGCACCTTCTCGTCCCACACGACCTCTTGGATTGTGCGGCCGGCCATGTACTGGTCGCGTGTGTACTTGACCTTCCCGTCGAACTCGCCCAGGAGAGTCACTCGGCGAACATTGTGTCGGGCGTGCCACCTGAAATCCACTTTGTCTTCCCCTCCGGCCGGCCGAAGGTAAGCCACCTGCAGCTCCGGCGCGGGCAGCCCGGCCAGGTAGATGTTCGCGCGGCTCACCGATTCTCCGGCGGAACCGGATTGCCCGTCCGCGAACGCGGCAGCCAGGCGTGCGCCGCGGCAGCCGCGCACCGCACCCAGCCGGGTGACCGCCTCCTGGAATTCAGCGTGGGTGATGTCCTGCTCGCGAGAGCCACTCGGCAGCACGAACGGCGTCCGGAGGCCGGCGTCCAGGGCGACGACGGCGGCTGCGAATCGTTCGGTTCGCGCAAGATCGACCATCGTGCGTAATCGGCTCGTCACGAGGAAGCCGTTGATCTCGACGACCTCGTCATCGTCGATGCGGTCGTAGTGCCAGACGACACCATTGCGCGCATGGCGATGAGCATCGCCGCCGCACATCAGGTGAACCTCGGCGGGCCACCGGCCCAGCACGGGAAGGCCCCAGATCCGGGCGGCCGACAGGTGCGAGAGAACCGGCCGGGAACGGCGTGTCAGGACGACCGCCTGAATGCGAAGCAGATACCGGGCGTCGTCGTCCGCGGCGGCCCACACCGGAGACGACACATAGATGCCCCGGAGGAGCCTCTCCTGCTCACCCGCCGTGACCCCCCGCCGCAGGGCTCGGCCGTCGTGACCGATCAGCTCCTGGTCGCTGGTGCGCCGGAGGTCAGTTCGATAGGGAAAATCGCGATTATCCACGCCCCCGATGCTGGCCGAGCCGCGCGGCGCCCGGCCGGCAATGCGGCGGACGGTGAACGAACCCAGGTCGGCACATCCTGTGGAGGGGAAGACGGATGCGCCGAGCTCGCCAGTTGCGGTCGAGTTCGCCCGGCACACCTGCCGACGTCGACCGGAAGTGGCGACCTCGACGCGAGCGGAGCCGGGTCGACTCGGGCCGCGTCGACCCGGGGCCGGTCGCGCCCGGCAAGCCCGGCAAATCCGGCAAGTCCGGCAAGTCCGGCAAGTCCGGCAAGTCCGGCCAGTCCGGCCAGTCTGGCCAGGCCTACCGGGCCCGAGCGGCCCACCAGGCGGTCAGGCGGCGGGTGGCCTCTTCCTCGCCGAGGGGTCCGTCGTCCAGCCGCTGCTCCAGCAGGAAGCGGTAGGCCTCGCCCACCTCACGGCCCGGCGAAACGCCGAGGATCGCCATGATCTGCTGTCCGTCGAGATCGGGGCGCACGGCCGCCATCTCTTCCTGCTCGGCGAGTTCCTTGATGCGCTGTTCCAGGTCGTCGTAAGCGAAGCCGAGCCGGTCGGCCTTGCGACGGTTGCGGGTGGTCACGTCCGCCCGGGTCAGGATGTGCAGTCGTTCCAGCTGGTCGCCGGCATCCCTCACGTAGCGGCGCACGGCGGAATCGGTCCAGGCGCCCTCGGTGTAGCCGAAGAATCGCAGGTGGAGTTCGATCAGGCGGGCCACCGCCGAAATGGTGTCGTTGTCGAACCGCAGGGCGCGCAGGCGCTTCTTCGCCAGCTTCGCCCCGACCAGGTCGTGGTGGTAGAAACTGACCACGCCGCCCGGCTCGAGCTTGCGCGTGGCCGGTTTGCCGGTGTCGTGCATGAGCGCCGCGAGCCGCACGATCAGGTCCGGCCCGTTGAAACTGGCGCGGGACTTCTCGTAGCCGATGGCCTGGTCCAGCACGGTGAGGGTGTGCTGGTAGACATCCTTGTGGTGATGGTGCTCGTCGATCTCGAGCCGCAGTGCCGGAATCTCCGGCAGCACCCGGCCGAACAGGCCGGTGTCCACCAGGAGTTCGATTCCGACCCGCGGGCTGTCCGACTTCAGCAGCTTCGACAGCTCGTCACACACGCGCTCGGCCGAGATGTTCAGGATGCGGTCCGCCATCGCTTCCATCGCGACCCTGGTGTCCGCGTCGAGGCTGAATCCCAGCTGCGCGGTGAACCGGGCGGCCCGCATCATCCGCAGCGGATCGTCGCCGAAGGACCGCTCCGGCGAAATCGGGGTGCGCAGAATTCCGGCCAGAAGATCAGCGATGCCGTTCGCCGGGTCGACCAGGGCCAGTTCCGGCAATCGGAGGGCGAGGGCGTTGACCGTGAAGTCGCGGCGCAGCAGGTCGTCCTCGAGGCTGAGGCCGAAGACGACCTCCGGTTTGCGGGTCTGGCCGTCGTAGCTGTCGGCCCGGTAGGTGGTGATCTCCACGGTCTCACCGGCGACCAGGGCGCCGATCGTGCCGAACGCGCGGCCGATGTCCCAGTGGGCGTCGGAGATGGGCTTGACCACCTTGAGGATCTCGTCCGGGGTGGCATCCGTCGTGAAATCGAGGTCGTGGATCGGCCGGTCGAGGAACGCGTCGCGCACCGGGCCGCCGACGAGGGCGAGTTCATGGCCGGCCGCGGAAAACGCGTTCGCCAGTCGGGAAACGGTGGGGCTGGCAGCCAGGTCGCCCAGCCGCGTGAGGGCTGTCGCGACGCTCTGCATGCCCCCCATGTTAGTTGCCGGCGGCGGTCCGGACGTGCCCGCGCAGTGTTATCCCACCTGGCACGCCGTAGAATCCCCTTATGGTGGCCGACTCAGTTCCTGCGCGCCGGCCCGCTCACCCCGACGCCGTCCGCGGCCTCCGGCGGCGAGTGCGAGCCTCTGCCGGAGTCGTCCTGATCGGGCTGCTCGCCGGCGTGCTCCCGGTGGCTTCGGCCGCTCTCCTGCCCGCCTTTCCCGTGCTGGCCGGCCTCACGACTGGAGCGCACGCTGCCGGATCCCCTGCATCGCCGGCCGCCACCTCGGCCGATTCGGTGGCGATCTCCGTGACGCCGACGACGCTGGCACCGCTGAAAATGGGCCAGGACCTGGCCGTGACCGTGACGATCACGAATCCGACCGCCGATCCGATCGCTCCGGGCACCCTCGACGTCTATCTGGCCGAACGCGCCCTCATCACCCGCGGCGCCCTGGAGAAGTGGCTCCATCCCGAGAAATCGACGAGGCCGGGTGACCTGCTGATGAGCGAGGCTATGAAGGTCTCGATCCAGCCCGACAGCACCGAGGTCCTGACCCTGACCGTGCCCGCAGACTCCGTGGGTCTCACCACTGGCAATGCGTGGGGTGCCCGCGGAATCGCCGTCACCCTCTCCACGGAGGGAACAACGCGGGCGCAGGGCCGCGGCACGTTCGTCTGGTATTCCGATGAAGAGGTCACCCCGGTCAACCTTTCGGTGGTCATGCCGATCACCGTTCCGGAACAGTCGACGGGCCTGATCACCGCCAAGGCGCTGGAGAGCTTCACCGGCCCGACGGGCGTACTGACCCGACAGCTGGACGGCGTGATCGGCCGACCGGTCACGCTCGCCATCGACCCGATGATCATCGCCTCCATTCGCATCCTCGGCACGTCCGCGCCGCCCAGCGCAACCGCGTGGCTGAACCGGCTGGCACTGGCGAGAAACGATATATTCCCGTTGAGCTATGCGGATACCGACATTGCGCTGCAGGCCCAGGCGGGCGGCGACACCCTGCTGGCACCGACATCCTTCGACCAGGCCATCGACCCGACCCTGTTCACCCAGCCGCCGACGCCGGCCCAGACGACCCCGGCGGACCAGACGCCGCAGAATCAGGCACCGGCCACGGCACCGGCACAGACGCCACCGGCGTCCCCGGCCGACGGCACGCCGCCGACCACGGAAGAATTGCTGGCGTGGGAATATACCGCTACGGACATAGCGTGGCCGGCGGAGGGAGTGGTCGCGGACGCCGACCTGGGCACCTTCACCGCGAACGGCCTCACCACGACCATCCTGACCGGTTCCAACGTCTCCCATCAGGCCACCGACCTCACCCCGAACAGCGTTGTCGCACTGGGTGCCGGGCGGGGCGTGGGGCTCGTATCCGACGGTCCCGTCTCCGACTCGCTCCGGCGGGCCGCCCTGGCGACCACGGACGAAGCCTGGAGCGTCGCGATGGCCGAGGTCAGTTCGCAGCTCGCCGTCGTTTCGGCGGAACAGCCCGGCACGGCCCGCACGCTCGTGGCCACGTTCGGCCGGGGCTGGCCGCCCACCTCCGCCCGGCTCAGCCAAACCCTCGACGCTCTGACGGTCCTCCTCTGGCACTCGCCGGCCTCCCTGCAGGACGCCCGCAGCGCGGCGGCCGCGGATGACGTTACCTTCGACAGCCAGGCCGAGCCCGACGACCGCGTGAACCTGGCCCGCCGGCTCCTGGAGCGAGAAAGCGACGTAACCGCGTTCTCCTCCGCCCTGTCCGACCCCGGGGCCGTCACGGGCGGCCACCGCCTGGACCTGATGGCCCTGCTCGCCACGTCGTGGGCGTCGCACCGGGCCAGCTGGCTGGACGCGTCGACCACGAGCCTGCTGGCATCCTCCGATTTGCTCAGCTCGATCACGGTCTCCACCAAGGGCCCGATCAACGTGGTCGGCAGCAAGGTGGACATTCCGGTCACCCTGGACAACGCCCTCGACCAGGCGGTGACCGTGCGCGTGCAGGTCGTCCCCTCCAACGGCCGGCTCCTGGTCGAAGACGACGTCGAGTCAACGATCGAGGCCGAGTCGGCCCGCACCGTCACGATTCCCGTGACGGCCGCGGTCGGCAACGGTTCCGTGACCCTGCGCGTGACCCTGTTCACCCCCGCCGGAAGCATGATCGACCAGCCGCACCTCATCCCGATCAACGTGCGCGCCGACTGGGAGGGCCTCGGCTCGCTCCTGTTCGCCGCGCTCGTGGTGCTGTTCTTCGGCTTCGGGGTCTGGCGCAACATCGTGCGCCGCCGGCGCGAGCTGATCGAACCCGATGTCGAGGTCGACCCTGCGGCCATCCGCGGCGCCGCCTCCGAGCCCACGACGGAGCCCCGTGCCTAAAACCGACAGCATCGGCCGGGCCAGCGCGTTCCTCGCCTCCGGGACCATCGTCTCCCGCATCCTCGGCTTCGTGAAGCTGATCGTGCTCGCCGGGGTGATCGGCCAGGTCGGCCAGAGCACGAACGCGTTCGCCGTGGCGAACCAGTTGCCGAACACCGTCTACGTCATCGTCGCCGGCGGGGTGCTGACGGCCGTGCTGGTGCCGCAGATCGTGCGGGCCAGCCTGCACGCCGACGGCGGCACGGCCTACATCAACAAGCTCCTCACTCTGGCCCTGGCCATCCTCGCCGCCACGACCATCGCAGCCACCGCGCTCGCCCCCATGCTGACCGTGCTCTACGGGTCGAACATGAAGCCGGAATCGCTGGCCCTCGCCACGGCCTTCGCGTTCTGGTGCCTGCCGCAGATCTTCTTCTACGGCCTGTACACGGTCCTGGGCGAGGTTCTCAACGCCCGTAAGTCGTTCGGCCCGTTCACCTGGGTGCCCGTGCTCAACAATGTCGTGGCCATCGCGGGCCTGCTCGTCTTCTCGGCCCTCTATGGAGCCGACCCGAACGGCGCCCGGCTCGCCACCGGGTTCACGCCCGCGATGATCGCCGTCCTGGCCGGGACTGCCACGCTGGGCGTCGTGCTGCAGGCCGTCGTTTTGTTCTACTTCTGGCACCGCATCGGCCTACGCTTCCGCCCCGACTTCCGCTTCCGCGGCGTCGGTCTCGGCGTGGCCGGCCGGATGGCCAGCTGGACCTTCGGGATGCTGCTGCTGACCACCCTGGCCGGAATCGTCGAGACCCGGGTGGTCACGCTCGCCGGCGACACCGACGCGTCGGTCGCCGCGCTCAACACGGCCTGGCTCATCTTCATGCTCCCGCATTCGGTGATCACCGTGTCGGTCGCCACCGCCTACTTCACTCGGATGAGCGAGCACGCCTCGGTGGGGAAGCTGGCTCTGGTGAGAACGGATGCCTCCTCCGCCATCCGGGGGACCACCCTGATCATCATGCTCGCCTCTGCCGTCATCGCCGTCTGCGCCTACCCGTTCGCCCGCGTCTTCGTGGCCCCGTACGGCCAGGTGCTGAGCATCGGCAACGTGATCATCGCCTACGTGCTCGGCCTGGTGGCATTCTGCGTCCTGTTCGTCATCCAGCGCACGTTCTACGCCCTCGGCGACACCCGCACCCCGTTCTTCTTCACCCTGTTCCAGGTGACCCTGGTCATCATCGGCGTCCTCGCCTGCGCACTCCTGCCCAGCGCCTGGATCGCGGCCGGCGTCGCCCTTACGGTCACCGTGTCGGGCATCGCGCAGGCCGGGCTGGCCGCGTGGCTGCTGCGGGGACGGCTGGGCGGCATCGACGGTCGGCGCATTCTGCGCAGCCTCGCCACGTACTCCGTGGCCACCGTGCCCGCGATCCTGGCCGGGGTCGCTCTCCTGCAGGTACTCGGCGGCACCCGGGAAGCCGGATTCGCGCTGTCGGGGAAGATCCAGGCGGTCCTGGCCATGGGCGTCATCGGCCTGGGCATGTCGGCGGTCTACTTCGGCCTGCTGCTGCTCATGCGCAGCAGTGAGCTGCGCGGATTCCTCGACCCGGTGCTCGATCGCATCCGTCGCCGCTGACCGGTTCTCGGCCCGCGCGCCGGCGCCTGACCCGCACTCAGCCGGCTCGGAATATCATCGGATTAGGATGTGTTGTACCCGGCAGCGAGCAATCCAGATCGCTTCCCCCGCAACTTGAAGGAGTCTACGCGTGCGTCAGATCATCATCATCGGCTCTGGCCCGGCCGGATTCACCGCCGCGATCTATGCCGCACGCGCCAACCTCAAGCCGCTGCTGATCGCCAGTTCGGTCGAGGCCGGGGGTGAGCTGATGAACACGACCGAGGTCGAGAACTTCCCCGGTTTCCCGGAGGGCGTCCAGGGCCCCGAACTCATGGCCAAGATGCAGGAGCAGGCCGAGCGCTTCGGAACAGAGGTCGTCTACGACGATGTGACCGAACTCGAACTCACCGGCACCACCAAGACCGTGACCCTCGGCAGCGGCGAGAAGCATGAGGCTCTCGCCGTGATCTTCGCCACCGGTTCCGCGTACCGCAAGCTGGGCCTCGACGACGAAGAGCGCCTCTCCGGCCGCGGTGTGTCCTGGTGCGCCACCTGCGACGGCTTCTTCTTCAAGGAGAAGACCATCGCCGTCATCGGCGGCGGTGACTCCGCCATGGAAGAGGCCACCTTCCTCACCCGGTTCGCGAGCAAGGTCTACGTAGTGCACCGCAAGGACACCCTTCGGGCCTCCAAGATCATGCAGGAGCGCGCGTTCAGCAACCCCAAGATCGAATTCGTCTGGAATTCCGAAGTGGCCGGCATCACGGGCACGGATGCCGTCGACGGCCTGGTCCTGCGCAACACGATCTCCGGAGAGGAAAGCCCGCTCCCCGTCGGCGGCATCTTCGTCGCCATCGGCAACGACCCGCGCACCCACCTCGTGCACAACCAGCTCGACCTGACCCCTGAGGGCACCATCGCCGTCGCCGGCCGCACCTCGAAGACCAGCCAGACCGGCATCTTCGCGGCCGGGGACGTCATCGACCCGACCTATCGCCAGGCCGTTACGGCCGCCGCATCCGGCACCGTGGCCGCCCTCGACGCGGAACACTATCTTGCTTCCCTGCCCGCGGACCTGCTGGCCAGCGCCGGCGAGACCGTCCTCACCACGTCCACGAACTAAGGAGAAACCACATGTCTGCACGCGCCGTCACCGACGTCACCTTCGACCAGGAAGTCATCAACAACTCGAAGACCGTTCTGGTCGACTTCTGGGCGGAATGGTGCGGCCCGTGTCGCGCCGTCAGCCCGATCCTCGACCAGATCGCCAGCGAGAACGCTGACAAGCTCGACATCGTCAAGCTGAACGTCGACGACTTCCCCGCCCTGGCTGCCAAGTACCAGATCACCTCCATCCCCGCGATGAAGGTGTTCCAGAAGGGCGAGGTCGTCCAGACCGTCATCGGCGCCAAGCCCAAGGTCGCACTCGAGAAGGACCTGGCCGCGTACCTCGCGTAACAGCAACACTCTCGTCTCCCTGAGGCGCAATGCCCGCCCGGCTCACGCCGGGCGGGCATTTTTTGTGATTCCGCCCGGGCCATACCCCATACGATTGAAACCTCACCAGATCGGAAGTGACGTGCCAGGACAGCGCTCCCCCCAGACCGGTAACAATCTCGACCCGTGGTACCACCACTACGCCGATCGAGCCGCCGGGCTGCGCGCCTCCGAGGTCAGGGCGCTGTTCGCCGTGGCCTCCCGCCCCGAGGTCGTCTCGCTCGCCGGAGGCATGCCGTTCGTCGCCGCCCTGCCGCAGGAACTCGTGATCAACGCCATGGACAGCGTCATGCGACAGCAGGGTCCGGTTGCCCTGCAATATGGCTCTGGTCAGGGAGTTCCCGTGCTGAGAGAGCAGATCCTTGAGGTCATGGCGCTGGAAGGCATCCGTGCCCACGCCGACGACGTCGTCGTGACGACCGGTTCCCAGCACGCCCTGGAACTGGTCAGCAAGCTCTTCCTCGACCCGGGAGACGTCGTGCTGTCCGAGGGCCCCAGCTACGTCACCGCCATGGTCATCTTCAAGTCGTACCAGGCCGAGGTCGACCATGTGCCGATGGACGAGCACGGACTCATCCCCGAGGCCCTCCGCCAGCACATCGTGCGGCTGAAGGCGGCCGGCAAGACCATCAAGTTCCTCTATACGATCCCGAACTTCCACAATCCGGCCGGAGTGACCCTGAGCTGGGAACGCCGGGTGGAGATTCTCGAGATCGCCCGCCAGAACGACATCCTCGTGCTGGAGGACAACCCCTACGGGCTGCTGTACTTCGACCAGCCGGCACCGGATGCCATGCGCTCGCTCGAGCAGGAGGGCGTCGTCTATCTCGGCACGTTCTCCAAGACGCTCGCGCCCGGTTTCCGGGTGGGGTGGGCGCTGGCCCCGCACGCCATCCGGGAGAAGCTGGTGCTCGCCAACGAGGCCGCCGTGCTCTCGCCCAGCTCCTTCAGCCAGCTGGTCATCTCCGAGTACCTGGCCACGGCGGACTGGAAGGGCCAGATCAACACCTTCCGCGGGGTCTACCACGAACGCAAGAACGCCCTGCTGGGCGCTCTGGAGGAGTATCTGCCGGAGCTGACCTGGACCAACCCCAACGGCGGCTTCTACGTCTGGGTCACGCTGCCGGGAGGGCTCGACTCCAAGGCGATGCTGCCGCGCGCCGTCAAGGAACTCGTCGCCTACACGCCCGGAACCGCGTTCTTCGCCGACGGAGACGGACGCCAGAACATGCGTCTGTCGTTCTGCTATCCGACCCCGGAACATATCCGGATCGGCGTGCGCCGCCTCGCCACCGTGATCAGGGACGAGCTCGACCTGCTCGAGACCTTCGCCGGCACGGGCTCGCTGGACCCCTTGCGCGAGAGCGCTCGATTCGGCTCACCGCCGCCCGAGACCGCCTAATTCTTCGACTTTCCCAGCTAGAGCAAGGAAAATACCTGATCATGAGCGATTTTTTGCCACTTGATATTGTTGTTCTCGCCGGTGGGATCTCCCACGAACGGGATGTGTCACTGCGGTCAGGGCGCCGGGTTTCCGATGCCCTGACCAGTCTGGGACACACCGTCTCGGTGCTGGACCCCCAGGCCGGGATGCTCGCCGAACTCACCCGGCGGAACCCCGATGTCATCTGGCCCGTCGTGCACGGTGCCACCGGCGAGGACGGCGCGCTTCTGGCCCTCCTGGAAACCACCGGCATCCCTCACGTCGGCTCCCAGGGCGGCCCGGCCCGCCTCGCCTGGTCGAAGCCGATTGCGAAGGAGCTTGTCCGCCGGGCCGGGTTCGCCACTCCGGATTCCATCGCCCTCTCCACCGACACCTTCCGCGACCTCGGCGCGGCGAGCGTGCTCGAGCACCTCCTGACCGCACTGCCGATCCCGCTGGTAGTCAAGCCCTCAGAGGGCGGATCCGCCCAGGGCGTCACGATCGTCGAGTCCACAGCCGGCCTGCCGCGCGCCATGGTGGACGCGTACACCTACGCCACCGTGGCCCTGGTCGAAGAGCGGATCACCGGAACGGAACTCGCCGTCACCGTGATCGACCGCGGCCACGGTCCCATGGCCCTGCCGGCCGTGGAGATCGTGCCCATCGACGGCGTGTACTCCTTCGAGGCCCGCTACAACGCGGGGGAGACCCTGTTCTACACTCCCGCCCGGATCCACCAGGAAATCGCCGACCGCGCCGCCGAAACCGCGGTCGCGATCCACCAACTGCTCGGCCTGCGCCACATCTCGCGGATCGACCTGATCGTCGACCCGGACGGCGTGCTCTGGTTCCTGGAAGCGAATGTGCTCCCCGGCCTGACCGAGACGTCCCTCTCGCCGCTGAGTATCGAAGCGACCGGCGAATCGCTCGGCGCCGTCTACGAGGCCCTCGCCCGGGCGGCGATCGCCGGGTCCTGACCGCGGCGACGCCGCCGAGCTCAATCGGACCGCGCGGTCCGCTGCAGTGTTTCACGTGAAACATGAGTTGCCAACCGTCTGGTCACGCCCGCCAGCTGATTCGCCTCCATCTCGACCTCCTCTGGCCCTCCTAAAGACCGTTCTGTTATCCCAGGCCGTCCCTTAGCATGCCTCCTGGTGACGCGAAAATGGTCAGAAAGACACCCCGGGTCTGGCGACCCAGGGCTTCGCGAAGAATAGTGACGCACTGTTGGGTCCCGCTCCTTCGATCAACGGAGACGGACCTGGCGCGGAGAGGGGTTCACTACGGACCCGTGGCACGTCCAACACGCCCTGGTGGCCACCGCACCTCCCTGAACAAGGGACCGCTCAAGGACTACTCACTCTGATCACCGGCGCCCGCGCCGGGCCTGCTGCTGTCGGTGACGCTGTCGCTGATGTGACAGAGTCCCCACAGCTTCGCCACGGACGAGTCGGGCCGCGGCCATATGCAGAGCAACCGCGCCGGGGGTTTCACGTGAAACATTCCAGTCGGCCAGTTGCTCGCCCGTGGCCGAAGCGCCTCCGGCCAGGACACCGTGCACCTTGGACAACGGTGTACCCGCACCGAGATGGACACTCTCGTATTACCGTGCCAAATGTTTCACGTGAAACATGTTCCCGCCGGGGGGGTGGGCTAGCTGGTTCCGAAGCCGGGTTCCCCCAGAACACCGAGGATGCGGTTAAGGTCGCCAATTGTAGCGAAATCGACCGTGATCTGGCCTTTTCGAACACCGAGATGAATCTTTACCCGGGTGTCCAGGCGATCTCCGAGGTGTTCGGCGATTTCGTCCAGGTGTCCCTGCCGCCGCCCGGCGGCCGGCCTCACCGGTGCCAGCCGAGGCAGGGAGGTGGCAGCGGCCTCCGCGGCGCGAACGGAGAGGTCCTCGTTCACAATCTTGTCGGCCAGCTGGAGCATGCCCGCCAGGTCGCCGACGGAGAGGATCGCACGGGCGTGACCGGCCGTCAGGACCCCGGCCGCGACGCGCAGCTGCACGGGTTCGGGCAGTTTGAGCAGACGAATGGTGTTGGTGATCTGAGGGCGCGACCGGCCGATCTTCGACGCGAGTTCGTCCTGGGTGATGCCGAAATCCGCGAGCAGCTGCTGGTAGGCCGAGGCCTCTTCGAGCGGATTGAGCTGCGCCCGGTGCAGGTTCTCCAGCAGGGCGTCGCGCAGCATGTCGACATCCGCGGTCTCACGGATGACGGCGGGGATGGTAGCGAGGCCGGCCTCTTTGGTGGCGCGGAGGCGGCGTTCGCCCATGACCAGCTCGAACTTGCCCGGCATCTCAGCGATCGGGCGCACCACGATGGGTTGCAGCACACCGACTTCCTTGATGCTGTGTACGAGTTCGGCGAGGTCTGTCTCGTCGAAGACGCTGCGGGGCTGGTGCGCATTGGGCACAATGTCGCCCGGATCCAGGTGAGCGAGGCGCGCACCGGGGACCGGAACCAGCTCCACGTTCGCCACCGGCCGGAGTTCTTCCGAGTAGGGGAAGAACACGTCGACGGGACGGGCCTGCGTCGGGTCATCGTGGATGGGAATCAACGCGCCGATGCCACGTCCGAGGCCTGTTCTTTTCGCCATTACTGAACTTCTCCTGTTTTCGGGGCGCCCCGGCGGGCGATTTCTGCTGCTGCTTCGAGGTAGGAGAGCGATCCTGCTGAGTTGAGGTCGTAGCTGATGACACTCTGACCATAGCTGGGGGCCTCAGAAACGCGTACAGAACGCGGAATGAGGGTGCTGAGCACCTGTTCCGGGAAGTGATCGCGCACATCCTGCGCCACCTGGTTCGCTAGATTGGTGCGGCTGTCGTACATCGTCAGCAGAATCGTCGACACGGACAGGTCGGGGTTCAGGTGTTTCTCGATCAGCTCGATGTTCTTGAGCAGCTGGCTGAGACCCTCGAGTGCGTAGTACTCGCACTGGATCGGGATCAGGACCTCGCGGGCGGCGACGAATGCATTGATGGTGAGCAGGCCGAGCGACGGGGGACAGTCGATGAAGACGTAGTCGTAGGGGTCGGCCATCGACTTCAGGTGCCGCGCCAGCGCCCGGCTGAGCCTCTGCTCCCGCGCAACCAGGGAAACCAGCTCGATTTCGGCGCCGGCCAGGTGGATCGTGGCCGGGACGCAGTACAGGTTGCCGAATTCCGGACTGCTCTGAACGACCCCGGCCATCTCCACGTCATTGACGATCACGTCGTAGACACTCGGGGTGTCGGCGCGGTGTTCCACACCCAGAGCAGTCGAGGCGTTTCCCTGTGGGTCCAGGTCGATCACCAGCACACGTGCACCCTGCCGTGCCAACGCCGCGGCCAGGTTCACCGCCGTCGTCGTCTTGCCGACGCCGCCCTTTTGGTTGGAGATCGTGATGACCCGGGTGCTGTCCGGCTTCGGCAGACGTTCCGAAGCGATCAACTGCCGGCGCCGGGTCAGATCCGAGATCTCCCGGGCCAGGGGAGTGGTGTCGTCGTACCCTGCGGCGGTCTTGCTGACTTGCTGGGATTCGCCAGGATGTTTCACGTGAAACCTTTGCGTTCGACGATTGATGAGCCATCCGACGGGCGACCCGGTTGTGTCTCACCACTGAAAAACGCAGACAAGACGCAGACACCGGGGACCTAATCCACTGTAGCCCTTATGACCCTCGTCACGTCCTGCAGCACGCCCTCGCCGAGCGTGATTACCTCAACATTGCTGAGACGGTACTTGCGAACAGCCTTCGCGGCGGACTCCACCTCGGCGGTGGCGCCCGCACCCTTCATCAGGACCAGCTCACCACCGGACCGCAGCAAGGGGGCGGTCAGCGGGATCAGCGTGCGGAAGGCGCTCACCGCGCGGGCGGTCACCTGGTCCAGAGGGCGGGAGAGTCGCACCTCCTCTGCGCGGGCCCGAACGACGCTCGTGTTCGAAAGCCCGAGCGCGGCGACCTGGGAGTTCAGCCATGCCACCCGGCGCTCCATCGGTTCGATCAGAACGAAGGTCACGTCCGGTCGCGCGATCGCGAGAACCAGACCGGGCAGCCCGGCGCCGGACCCGACATCGCCGACCAGGCCCGGTCGAAGCAGGGGAGCGACAATGGCGCAGTTGAGGATGTGGCGGCTCCAGAGCCGCGGCAACTCGAGCGGCCCGATCAGGCCCAGCTCTTCGCCCTGAGCCGCCAGGTTCTCCACGAACGCTCGCGCCACCTCGATCCGGTCCCCGAACAGGACGGCCGCCGCGGCGGGCTCGACCTCAAGTGCGTCAGTCAATGTTTCACGTGAAACTAGGAAGCGGAGATGACCGTGTGGCGGTCCCGGCCCTCGCCGCTGGACTCGGACACATAGCCCGCCAGGGAGACCAGGTCGTGCACGAGCTTGCGTTCGTACGAGGACATGGGCGGCAGGGCGGCCTCGGAGGCACCGGCTTCGATGCGCTCCACCGCGCGGGCCACCAGAGACGCGAGTTCCGCCTGGCGGGCGTCGCGCGATCCACCGATGTCGAGGATCAACCGGGAGAAGGAACCGGTCTTGTTCTGCACGGCGAGCCGGGTCAGCTCCTGAAGAGCATTGACCGTGTCCGGCTTGGACAGCAACCGGAGGTTCGCCACGTCCGCGGAGTTGACGGACAGGTAGGCCCGACCGTTGCGCGCGTCGATGTCGATGTCCCCGTCGAGGTCGCAGATGTCGAGGAATTCCTCGATGTAGTCGGCGGCGATATCCCCCTCCTGCTCGAGCTGGTCGAGGCTGGGGGAGTCGTCTGCCGGGGCATCCGCGGCGATCACATCTGAGTTCTCAGTCACGTTCGTCTCTTCTTACTTCTTGGGGCCGGTTTGCTTCTTGGCACGATTCTTCGCAACCGGCTGCTGACGCTGGGGCTTCTTGGGTTCTTCAACCACGATGATCTCACCGTCGGGGGCGATCAGTTTGCCCTTGCGCGCGAGACGCTCCTCGCGGGCCTTGGCGGCCTCGCTGCCGGGCGTCGGCATGTTGCGGATGACCAGGAACTGCTGGATCATCGTCCAGATGTTGGACGTGAGCCAGTAGAACATCACGCCGAGGGGGAAGGCGACACCGGAGAAGGCGAAGACGAGGGGGAGCAGGTACAGCATGATGCGCTGCTGCTTGAACATGGGGCTCGCCTTGGTTTCCGGCGACATATTCTTCGAGACGATCTGAAGCTGGGTGATGAACTGTGACGCGGTCATCAGCACGACCATGGTGGCTGCAATGATCATGACCGTGGCGTTAAAGTCCTGACCAGACGTCATTTTGGTCCACTGGGAGGCGAACGAGTCGTGCAGTGGGGCGTTGCCGAAGAGGAGGGCGTTGCCGAAGCTCTTGGCGAGATCGCTGTTCAGTGGCCCGACGCCGGCCTGGCTCTTCTGGGCGTCGTTGAGCACCGAGAACAAGGCGAAGAAGATCGGCATCTGCAGCAGCAGCGGCAGGCAGGAGCTCAGCGGGTTCGTGCCCGTGCGCTTATACAGCTCCATGGTCTCGCGGGACATGGCCTCGCGGGAGAACTGGTCCTTCTTGCCCTTGTACTTGTCCTGGATCTTCTTGAGCTGCGGAGCAACCTCGAGCATCTTGCGCTGGCTCTTGATCTGCCGAACGAAGATCGGGATCAGGGCGGCCCGCACCACGATGACGAGGCCGACGATGGAGAGCACCCAGGTGATGCCGTCGTTGTAGCCCATCCCCATGTTGGAGAACAGCCAGTGGAAGGCGACGAGCAGAAGCTCGACGGCCCATTTCAGAGGCCAGAGAATCGTACCTAGGAGGTCCATCTTTGCGTCAGCCCTTTCCGTGGCTCGCTGCGATAACAAAACCAAACGGCGTCACGGTGTAGCGACGCTTCCGCTTGAGGGGAACGTCATCAATCCCGCCTTCGGCCCATGGATGACATCGGCCCAGCCGGAGCGCGGCTCGAGCTGAACCCACGATGAGTCCGTATTCCTGAACGGCGCCGAGTGCATACGCCGAACAGGAGGGGTAGTACCGGCAGACATCGCCGTAAAGCGGGGAGATCACGGCCCGATATGCCCGCAGGAGCAGAACCCCCGCGTTGCGGGGGAGGAGCAGCAGTGTTACCAGGACCCTGTTCACCGACGTTTACCGACTCTCTCGAATCGCGCTCGTCGGTTTGACCCTGGAACCGTTGTTGCGCTGGTATTTCTCCAGTGCCTCGGACAGTTCTGCGCGCAGGGTCGACCATTCGGCGTCGGTCGCGGAGGGCAGTGCGCGGATGACGACATCCGTTCCCGGGCGCACGGCCGTCAGCAACTCGAAACTCGCGGCTTTCAGGCGGCGCCGAACCCGGTTGCGCCTGACCGCGTCACCGACGTTCTTCGCCACGATGAACCCGAACCGCACGGGGACCCCATCGGGGTTCCTGCGCAGGTAGGTCACCAGGTGTGGGCCAACGACCCGCACACCCCGGCGAACGACTGCTTTGTAGTCGTCGCCGCTGGTGATGCGATTGGCCCCCGCGAGCACGAGAGTGCTTAAGCGGAAAGTTCGATGCGACCCTTGCGACGGCGAGCACCCAGAATTGCGCGGCCGGCACGGGTCTTCATGCGAAGGCGGAAGCCGTGCACCTTGGCGCGACGGCGGTTGTTCGGCTGAAACGTTCTCTTGCTCATGGTTTTGTCTCCACGTGTTAAATCTCCGTAGGCCAAACTGAGCGGCCGGGAAAGAGTGAGGTAGCCCTCGGGCTGGGGTCAACTGATTAAAACTACGGCTTCGACCGGTGCTGGTCAAACTCGCAGTCCCTGAACAGTTGGTTTTACACACATTCTCGCCCTTTTCCGTCATCGACACGCGCACGAACTGCGAACGAATTTGGCCTCACCGTCGGTGATTGGCTACCGTGAGACAAAGTTATCCACAGGTTTTCAACAAACCCTGAGAATTCGGCCTTATTTGCACACAGGCGGTGGATAACCTTGTGGATGCTTTGGCTGGATCACGCGTTCGGAGTCGGGCACAGCCCTCGATCTCTCTCGCCGTAGAAGGCAACAATTAGAGATACGGGGAAACCATGGCCACCGAAGAACAGCCGATCGAGGAGACCTGGCGGTCAGTACTGACCAGTCTGGAATCCGATGACACCATCACACCGATGCTGTACGGCTTTCTCAATCTGGTCGAACCCAAGGGAATCGCTGCCGGCACCTTCTACCTGGAGGTGCCCAACGAATTCACGGCGAGCATGCTGAACCAGCGTATGCGCGTTCCGCTGCTCACGGCGATGGGCCAGCTCGACGAGTCCACTGCGGTCTCGACCTTCTACGTCGTGGTGAATCCTGAATTGGAACAGGAATCGATCCGACCGGTCCACGAGTCCTCGTCCGCACCCGATGTGGAGACCCCGGCAGCCCCGCAATCGGTTTTCGAGAGCACATCGCCGGAGCGACCGCACGACACCCGGCTGAATTCGAAGTACAGCTTCGACAATTTCGTGATCGGCCAGTCCAACCGTTTCGCCCATGCCGCGGCCGTCGCCGTCGCCGAAGCGCCGGCTAAGGCATACAACCCGCTGTTCGTCTACGGTTCCTCCGGACTGGGCAAGACCCACCTGTTGCACGCCATCGGCCACTACGCGATGAGCCTGTACCCCGGCATCCGTGTTCGGTACGTGAGTTCCGAGGAATTCACGAACGACTTCATCAACTCGATCGCGAACAACCGCGGCTCCGCCTTCCAGTCCCGGTACCGCAACATCGACATCCTGATGATCGATGACATCCAGTTTCTGCAGGGCAAAGCGGAAACCCAGGAAGCCTTCTTCCACACCTTCAACACCCTGCACGACCACAACAAACAGGTCGTCATCACCAGCGATCTGCCGCCCAAGCACCTCACCGGTTTCGAGGACCGCATGCGCTCACGGTTCGAGTGGGGCCTGATCACGGATGTGCAGGCGCCCGACCTCGAGACCCGGATCGCCATCCTGCGCAAAAAGGCCCAGAGCGAGAAGCTGCAGGTCCCCCACGACATCCTGGAATTCATGGCCTCCAAGGTCTCGTCGAACATCCGCGAACTGGAAGGAACACTCATCCGGGTCACGGCATTCGCCAGCCTGAACCGCACCCCTGTCGACATGGACCTCGTGCAGACCGTGCTCAAAGACCTCATCACCCTCGACGAGGACAACGTCATCGCTCCGGTGGACATCATCACGAACACGGCCGACTACTTCAAGCTCTCGGTCGACGACCTCTACGGCTCCTCCCGCTCCCAGGCCATCGCCACGGCGCGCCAGATCGCGATGTACCTGTGCCGTGAGCTGACCAACCTCTCCCTGCCCAAGATCGGCCAGCTGTTCGGCAACCGCGACCACACCACGGTCATGTACGCCAACAAGAAGATCAGCGAACTGATGAAGGAACGACGCTCGATCTACAACCAGGTCACAGAGCTCACGAACCGCATCAAGCAGAACCACCGCTACAAATAAGTCCCTTTCGACCCAGTTTTCACACCTGTGGATAAACCTGTGGAAACACTTTGCACAACTGGGTTCAACCTGTAGAAACTCGGGTCATGCCTGTGCAAACTCGCTCGGGGCCTCCGAGGGCCCACCGCCGAGGAGCGATTAACGCTCACAGGCTGCTAACAAGTCACACGGTTGTAGTTCCCAGTCAGGGAACCGTATCCACAAAGTTATCCACAGTTTCCACACTGGTTAAGAATATTAACAATTAACTTCTATCTCTCTCGATCCAACAACCTTTAGTGCCACCGCCGGTGTCACGGGGTCCCAACAAAAACACGACTACCATTGAGGCCGTATCCAGGTCTAAACCGAACAGGAGCGACTTCGTGAGATTTCAGGCCAACCGGGACGTCTTCAGTGAAGCCGTCTCCTTCGCTGTCAAGCTTCTTCCCCAGCGCACCACGTTGCCCATTTTGAGCGGCGTGCTGATCGAAGCGACCGCAACCAGCCTCATCCTCTCCTCGTTCGACTATGAGGTTTCGGCGCAGACCGAGATCGCCGCTGATGTCGAAGAAGTGGGCAAGGTACTGGTCTCCGGCCGACTCCTCGCGGACATCGCCAGCCGGATGCCGAACGCTCCGGTGCACTTTTCCACCAACGAGTCCCGCATCACGGTCAGCTGCGGCAGCGCGAGTTTCACCCTGCTGTCCATGCCGGTTGAGGAATACCCGAGCATCCCGCAGGTCAGCGCGCAGTCCGGGCTCGTTCCGGCCGAAGAATTCTCCGCCGCTGTCGCCCAGGTCGCCGTTGCCGCTTCACGCGACGACGTGACGCCGGTCATCACCGGCGTGCAGCTGCAGATCACCGAGAACAGCCTCAGCCTCGTCGCCACCGACCGTTACCGGGTCGCGGTCCGGGAGATCGACTGGGACCCGGGCAGCACCACAAGCACGGACACCATCACGGCCCTCGTGCCGGCACGCACTCTTCAGGAGGTCGGTAAGACGTTCGGCCACAGCGGCACCATTTCGATCGCCATTACGAACACGGACGACCGGGAACTGATCGCATTCACGGCCGACAAAAAGACCGTCACGTCACTGCTGATCAAGGGGAACTACCCGCCCGTGCGCCGGCTGTTCCCCGAGAACGTCGACAACTACGCGGTCATGAACACGGCAGATCTGATCGAGGCCACCCGGCGCGTCCAGCTTGTGCTCGAGCGTGAGGCCGCCCTCCGCTTCACCTTCACCGCGGACGGTCTCACCCTCGAAGCGGTCGGATCCGAGCAGGCGCAGGCCTCCGAGACGATCGACGCGATCCTCTCCGGCACCGACACCGTCGTGTCGCTGAAGCCTCAGTTTCTCCTGGACGGCCTCGGCGCCGTGCACTCGGAATTCGTTCGCATCTCGTTCACGAAGACCGAGAACCCCAACAAGCCCGGCCCCGTGCTGATCACCAGCCAGACCTCACGCGAGCAGGCCGGCGCCGACAGCTATAAGTACCTGCTCCAGCCGAACCTGCTGCTGCGCTAGGCCGATCAGCCAGCTACCACCCAGCAGCACTAGAAAACCGGCAGTAAACCGGCAGCACTTAAAGGACAACAATGCACATTGGCATCATCGGTCTCGGCAAAATGGGCGCGAATATGCGCGACCGTCTCCGTGAGCGGGGTCACGAGGTCACGGGCTACGACCGGAACGCCCAGGTGTCGGATGTGGCCGATGTAGCCCAGCTGATCGAGGCACTTCCCGCCCCCCGTCTGGTCTGGGTGATGGTGCCCGCCGGGGCCGTGACGGATGCCGTGATCACCGAGCTGTCGGGAGTCCTGACGGCCGGGGACCTGGTCATCGACGGAGGTAATTCCCGCTTCACGGACGACTTCGTCCATGCTGAACTCCTGGCCGCCAAGGGAGTGCACTACATCGACGCCGGGGTCTCGGGCGGCGTGTGGGGACTGACGAACGGTTTCGGCCTGATGGTGGGCGGTTCGGCCGAGCAGGTCGAGCGGGCCATGCCCGTCTTCGACGCACTGCGCCCGGAAGGACCACGTGAAGAGAGCTTCGTGCACGCCGGCGAGGTCGGCGCCGGTCACTACGCCAAGATGGTGCACAACGGCATCGAATATGCCCTGATGCAGTCATACGCCGAGGGCTATGAACTGTTGGAGAAGCGCGACGATTTAATCAAGGACGTTCCGGGCATCTTCAAGGCCTGGCAGCGTGGAACGGTCGTGCGGTCCTGGCTGCTCGAGCTACTGGTGAAGGCCCTGGACGAGGATCCCGAACTGCGCGAAATCGAAGGTTTCGTCGAGGACTCCGGTGAAGGCCGTTGGACGATCGAAGAAGCCATCAACAATGCCGTTCCTGTCCCCACGATCAGCGCAGCCATCTTCGCGCGGTTCGTCTCCCGACAGGACGACTCGCCGGCCATGAAGGCGGTCGCGGCGCTGCGCAGCCAATTCGGTGGTCACGCCGTCAAAAAGGCCGACTGAGACGGGTGCGGGTAACTCACCTGTCCCTGACCGACTTCCGCAACTACGCGCAGGTCGAAGTGGCGTTCACGCCCGGGCCCAACCTCATTGTGGGCCGCAACGGCCAAGGCAAGACGAACCTGGTCGAAGCCCTCGGCTTTCTGAGTACCCTGAGCTCTCACCGGGTATCGAATACGGCGGCCATGATTCGCGCCGGCCAGGATGCCGGGATCATCCGGGCGAAGCTCGAGTACAACGGGCGCGACATCCTGACCGAGGTTCAGATCAACCGGTCCGGCCAGAACCGGGCCCAGGTCAACCGGTCCGTGATAAAGACCCGGGAGCTGACACGCTATTTCTCGAGCGTGCTGTTCGCCCCGGAAGACCTCGCGCTCGTGCGCGGAGACCCGTCCGGGCGCCGGCGCTTCCTCGATCAATTGCTGGTGCTGCGCAGTCCGCGGCTCACGGGCGTCCTGGCGGACTATGACCGGGTGCTGCGCCAACGCAACACCCTGTTGAAGTCGGCCAGGGCATCCGGACTGCGCACCACGCAGCTGGGGACGCTGGAAATCTGGGACGACCGCCTGGTGTCGCTCGGTTCCGAGATCATCGACGAACGCTCCGAACTCGTTCGCCTTCTCGGCGAACCACTGGGCACGGCGTACCAGGCCGTCGCCGGTGAGAATCACGGCCCCGCACTGGTGCCCCTGCTCAGCATCACCGGGGCGGACAGCGAAGACGAAGCGGCCGGCGAAGTAACCCCGCCGCCCTCGTCCGGCACCGGGCCAGACGGATCGATCGGCACGAACACCGCGGGCACGACGGCGGATGCTTTCCGGACGGCCCTGGCCGGGCTGCGCCGTAAGGAAATCGACCGGGGGATGACCCTGGTCGGGCCGCACCGCGACGACGTGATCTTCATGCTCAATGCCCTGCCGGCCAAGGGCTATGCCAGCCACGGTGAGTCCTGGTCATTCGCGCTCGCCCTCAAGCTCGCGTCGGCCGAGTTATTGCGGCGCGATTCTGCCACGGGCGACCCGGTGCTGATCCTCGACGACGTCTTCGCCGAACTGGACCTGTCCCGCCGCCGCCGGCTGGCGGCCGCCGTCACCGGTTTCGAGCAGGTTCTGATCACCGCCGCGGTGCTCGAGGATGTTCCCGAGGAGTTGACGGCACACACGATCCACATTCACGCCGGGGCGGTCGTCGATGGCTGAGCCGAGCGAGGCATCCAGGGTCTACCTGCGATTCAAAGACGTGTTCGGCGATCCCAACGCGAAACGGATCCGCGCACGGCGGAGACCCGGCCCCGAGATCGGCTCGAGTGTTCCCTTCGGCGCGGGTCGGGACCCCCGGGGACTGGGCGACACCATTAACTCCCTCACCCTGCAGCTGGGCTGGAATTCACCGCTGGCCCAATCCGAGCTGCTGGCCTCCTGGATCGAGTTGGCCGGCGAGGAAACGTCGAAACACTCCACTCCGGCCGGAATCGACGAGGGTGTGCTGACGGTGCAGTGCGAGTCGACCGCGTGGGCGACGCAGCTGCGCATGATGCGGGTCGAAATCATGACTCAGATCGCGGTCCGTTACCCGGATGCCGGCATCGAGTCAATCCGTTTTCAGGGGCCCAACGCCCCCTCCTGGAAAAAGGGTCCCAGATCAATTCCAGGGCGCGGTCCGCGCGATACCTACGGCTAAGTAGCCAAAACAGGTCAACCCCGCGAATAAAACCTCTCAGATGCCCGTTTGTGGCCCGTACGCTTGGCCCGTTTGGTAAGCTAAAGGGTCGCCCGCGCGACGGTCAGGAGCCCAATTTCAGATGTCAGTTGAACCACAGATCGAGCCGGAGCACGGATATGGTGCCGACGATATCCAGGTTCTCGAGGGACTTGAAGCCGTTCGCAAACGACCCGGAATGTATATCGGTTCCACCGGTCCGCGCGGTCTGCACCACCTGGTCTATGAGATCGTGGACAACTCCGTCGACGAGGCCCTCGCCGGCCACTGCGACACCATCGACATCAGAATCCTGTCGGATGGCGCCGTTCGCGTCGCCGATAACGGCCGTGGCATCCCGGTCGACATCCACAAGGCGGAGGGCCGTTCCACCGTCGAGGTCGTCCTGACCGTTCTGCACGCCGGCGGCAAGTTCGGCGGCGGCGGCTACGCGGTATCCGGTGGTCTGCACGGCGTCGGCAGTTCCGTGGTCAACGCTCTGTCGTCCCGCCTCGAGGTCGAGGTGCGCCGACAGGGACACGTCTGGCGACAGAGCTTCGCCGATGGCGTGCCCAACGCCCCGCTCACGATGGACGAACCTTCCGACGAGACCGGCACGACCATCACCTTCTGGCCGAGCGCGGAAACCTTCGAGACCATCGAATTCGACTTCGAGACCCTGCGCGCGCGCTTCCAGCAGATGGGATTCCTCAACAAGGGCCTCAGCCTGACGCTCACGGACGAGCGGCCGGAGCACCTCGACGACGAGGGCAAGCCGGTCAGCCGCACGTTCCTCTACGAAAAGGGCCTCGTCGACTACGTCGAGTACCTGAACCGGGCCAAGAAGGCCGACCTCGTCAACGACGAGATCATCTCCTTCGAGTGGGAAGACCATGAGCGGAAAATGGCGCTCGAGGTGGCCATGCAGTGGACCACCGCGTACACCGAAAGCGTGCACACCTACGCGAACACGATCAACACCCACGAGGGTGGCACGCACGAAGAAGGTTTCCGAGCCGCGCTGACCACGCTCGTCAACAAGTACGCTCGGGAAAAGGGCATCCTGAAGGAAAAGGATGACAACCTCACCGGCGACGACGTGCGCGAGGGTCTGACTGCCGTCGTGTCGATCAAGCTGGCCGAGCCGCAGTTCGAGGGCCAGACAAAGACCAAGCTGGGCAACACCGAGGCGAAGTCCTTCGTGCAGAAGGTCGCCAACGACCAGCTGTCCGACTGGTTCAACCGCAACCCGAACCCGGCGCGGGAGATCATCCGCAAGGCGCTTCAGGCGTCCAACGCGCGCATGGCCGCCCGCAAGGCGCGCGAGACCGCCCGGCGCAAGGGCCTCCTCGAGGGCGGTGGCATGCCCGGCAAGCTCAAGGATTGCCAGAGCAAGGATCCGTCCCTCTCCGAGATCTTCATTGTCGAGGGTGACTCGGCCGGCGGGTCCGCCGTGCAGGGCCGTAACCCCGAATTCCAGGCCATCCTGCCGCTTCGCGGCAAGATTCTGAACGTGGAGAAGGCGCGACTCGACCGTGCCCTCGGCAACGCCGAGGTTCAGGCCATGATCACCGCGTTCGGCGCGGGCATGGGCGAAGAGTTCAACCCGGACAAGGTGCGGTACCACAAGATCGTTTTGATGGCCGACGCCGACGTCGACGGCCAGCACATCACGACCCTGCTGCTCACATTGCTGTTCCGGTATATGCGTCCCCTGATCGATCTGGGGTACGTCTATCTGGCCCAGCCGCCGCTCTACCGCCTGAAGTGGGCGAACTCGGCGCACGAGTACGTCTACTCGGACCGGGAACGCGACGCGCTGCTGGCCGATGGCGCCGCGGCCGGCAAGCGCATCCCGAAAGACAACGGCATTCAGCGCTACAAGGGCCTCGGCGAGATGGATTACAAGGAACTGTGGGAGACCACCATGGCTCCCGAGTCTCGCACGCTGTTGCAGGTCACCCTCGACGACGCTGCCGCCGCCGATGAAATCTTCTCCACCCTGATGGGCGAGGACGTCGAGTCCCGCCGTAACTTCATCCAGAAAAACGCGAAGGACGTGCGTTTCCTTGACATCTGACGACATTAACACCGGCGACACCAACACCCCGGGCGAGGGCAGCACCGAGGTCGATGCCGCGTCGCTGGCAGCAGACACCGCCGCCAAGGCCGCGCACCTCGTGCAGCACGGCAAGATCGACCAGGTCGATCTGCAGCTGGAAATGCAGCGCTCCTACCTCGACTACGCGATGAGCGTCATCGTCGGGCGCGCGCTGCCCGACGTGCGCGACGGCATGAAGCCCGTGCACCGCCGCGTCATCTACGCCATGTTCGACGGCGGCTACCGCCCGGACAAGGCCTTCTCGAAGTGCGCCCGCGTCGTCGGCGACGTGATGGGCCAGTTTCACCCGCACGGCGACTCCTCGATCTACGACGCGCTCGTGCGCCTCGTGCAGCCGTGGAGCCTGCGCTACCCGCTGGCCCTCGGCCAGGGCAATTTCGGTTCTCCCGGCAACGACGGCGCCGCAGCCCCGCGGTACACCGAAACCAAGATGGCTCCGCTCGCGCTCGAGATGGTGCGCGACATCGACGAGGACACCGTCGACTTCCAGGACAACTACGACGGCCGCACCCTCGAGCCCACCGTGCTGCCCTCGCGGTTCCCGAACCTGCTGGTGAACGGCTCGGTCGGTATCGCCGTGGGAATGGCCACCAACATCCCGCCGCACAACCTGCGCGAGGTGGCGGCCGGTGCCCTGTGGTACCTGGAGAACCCCGAGGCGACCCGGGACGAGCTGCTCGAAGCGCTGATCCAGCGCATCAAGGGCCCTGACTTCCCCACCGGCGCCCAGATCCTCGGAATCAAGGGCATCCAGGATGCCTACCGTACCGGCCGCGGATCCATCACGATGCGCGCCGTCGTCAGCATCGAGGAGCTCCAGGGCCGCACCTGCCTCGTGATCACGGAACTGCCGTACCAGGTCAACCCCGACAACCTCGCGATCAAGATCGCCGATCTGGTCAAGGACGCCAAGATCGGCGGCATCGCCGACATCCGGGACGAGACCTCCGGCCGGACCGGCCAGCGCCTCGTGATCGTTCTCAAGCGAGATGCCGTCGCCAAGGTCGTGCTGAACAACCTCTACAAGCACACCCAGCTGCAGGAGAACTTCGGCGCGAACATGCTCGCGATCGTCGACGGGGTGCCGCGCACCCTGTCCCTGGACGGTTTCATCGCCGCCTGGGTCGCTCACCAGGTCGAAGTGATCGTTCGGCGCACCCAGTTCCGCCTGAACAAGGCCGAAGCGGATGCGCACATCCTGCGCGGGTATCTCAAGGCCCTCGACGCCCTCGACGAGGTGATCGCGCTCATCCGTCGTTCTGCCACGGTCGACGACGCCCGCACCGGCCTGATGGAACTGCTCGACGTGGACAAGCTCCAGGCCGACGCCATCCTGACCATGCAGCTGCGCCGCCTGGCCGCGCTCGAACGCCAGAAGATCATCGACCAGGCCGCCGAGCTGGAACTGCTGATCGTGGAGTTCAAGTCGATCCTTGCCAGCCCGGAGCGCCAGCGCACGATCATCAGTGAGGAACTCACCGAGATCACCGACAAGTTCGGCGACGACCGGCGCACGGAGATCATGTTCGGGTTCGACGGCGACATGTCGATCGAAGATCTCATTCCCGAAGAGGAAATGGTGGTCACGGTCACCCGCGGCGGCTACATCAAGCGAACCCGCAGCGACAACTACCGCAACCAGCACCGCGGCGGCAAGGGCGTCAAGGGCGCCCAGCTGCGCGCCGATGACGTGGTGGAGCACTTCTTCGTCACGACGACGCACCACTGGCTCCTGTTCTTCACGAACACCGGGCGGGTCTACCGCGCCAAGGCTTACGAGGCCCAAGAATCCGGCCGTGACGCCAAGGGTCAGCACGTCGCCAACCTGCTCGCACTGCAGCCGGGCGAGCAGATCGCGCAGATTCTGGACATCCGTGACTACGGAGTGGCCCAGTATCTGACCCTGGCCACGCGAGACGGGCTGATCAAGAAGACCGCCCTCAGCGAGTACGACACCAACCGCACCGGCGGCATCATCGCGATCAAGCTGCGCGAAGGTGACGAACTCGTCTCCGCCCTGCTGGTCGAGGACGACTCCGACCTGCTGCTCGTGTCCCGCAAGGGCATGTCCATCCGGTTCACGGCGTCCGATGAGGCGTTGCGGCCGATGGGACGCAGCACCTCCGGCGTGATCGGCATGCACTTCCGCGGCGCCGACAGCCTGCTGGACGCATCCGTGGTCTCTGACGACGGGTATGTCTTCGTGGTGACCGAGGGCGGGTACGCCAAGCGCACCGCCGCAGACCAGTACCGCCTGCAGAACCGCGGCGGCCTGGGCATCAAGGTGGCCAAGCTCAATGACGACCGCGGTGACCTGGTCGGCTCCCTCATCGTCGAGGAGGAGGACGAGGTCCTGGTGGTACTTGCCAGCGGCAAGGTGGTACGCTCTGACGTCTCCGAGGTCCCGGCCAAGGGACGGGATACGATGGGCGTGGTCTTCGCCAAGTTTGCGGATGAAGACAGAATCATCGCCATTGCGAAGAACACTGAGCGTAATCTGGTCGCCGAAATCACCGCGGGCGACCCGGAGAGCGTCTTAGGAGAGGAAGAGCCCGTAAATGAGTAGTGTCGCCGAAAAGCTCGCCAAGAAGTCCGGACGCAAGCCGGCCACGACCAAGCAGGTCCGGCTCAAGCTCGTCTACGTCGACTTCTGGTCCGCGGTCAAGCTGTCGTTTCTGGTCGCGCTGTGCCTCGGCATCGTCACCATTGTCGCCACGTTCCTGATTTTCACCGTTCTGAACGGCACTGGAATCTTTGACAAGATCGACGCCCTGTACACGGACATCGCAGGTTCCTCCTCGGACCTGGCGAGCATCCTCTCGATCGGGAACGTCATGGGGTTCGCCTTCGTGGTGGCCATCCTGAACACCGTCGTCATCACCGCATTGGGAGCCGTGTACGCGGTTCTGTACAACCTGAGCGTGAAAATCACCGGCGGTTTGCTCGTCGGTTTCACGAACAACTAGTCTCGGGTCATCCCGATCGGGCCGATTTCCGGCTCGATTGGGATTTACCCGCCGCATCGGGTAGTCTCAAATCTGCCCAAGAGGGGGATATAGCTCAGTTGGTTAGAGCGCTTCGCTGATAACGAAGAGGTCCCAGGTTCAAATCCCGGTATCCCCACGTAGCACTGCACACATGCTTCAATTCCACTCCCCGTGATCATGCGGGGCCATAGCTCAATTGGTAGAGCGCCTGCTTTGCAAGCAGGAGGTCCGGGGTTCGATTCCCCGTGGCTCCACAGTAGAAACGCCCGGCCCCGCTTGCGGGGCCGGGCGTTCTTCATTCTGCGGCCCACTGCTGATGAACACGGTCGGGTAGGAGTCACAGCAGGCCTCACAAGCCTCAGCAGCCTCACCAGCCTCACCAGCCTCAGCAGCCTCAGCAGCCCCGCAATGGCCTCCTGGTCACTCCCGGCGCCTTCCGCGCACGCTCACGAGCCTGACGCGACTGTTGGCGGCTAGTCGGTTGAAACCGTGGCCTGGGGGTGGGCGCGGGTCCTGGCCCGGTTGCCGCGGCCGGCACCGCTGGCCCGGTGGGCGCGGTGGTCCTGGCCCGGTACCCAGGTGCGGGCCGGGTCGTGGCAGACCGGGGCCATGACCTCGGGTTTGCCCCGCACCATGCGGATCAGCCACCCCGAGGTCTCGATGCTGTGATGGTGGAACCAGCAGAGCAGCACCCCGTTGTTGATGTCGGTGGGGCCGTGGTTGGCCCAGGGGATGATGTGGTGCACCTCGGCCCAGGCTGCGTTGACCTGGCAGCCCGGGATGATGCAGCCGCCGTCACGGGCGGCGATCGCGCGGCGTTGGGCCTGGCTGAAGAATCTTTCCTTGCCGCCGAGGTAGAGGACCTCCCCGTTCACTCCGAAGACGATCTTGCGGTACCCGCCGGCGCAGATGAGCTGATTCACGGTGCGCATCGACACGGGGGCTTCGACC
>NZ_SOGU01000100.1:0-22632 GCF_004403275.1 Cryobacterium sp. TMT4-10 | reverse complement strand
GGCGAGCGCGGAACGGCCTGCAGCGGCCTGGGCCACGGCCGCACGCTCCGTCGCGGAACGGGCCGCGGCGGCCCGCCGGGCGGCGGCCGCGGCATCCGTCACGGCCTTGGCCTCGGCCCGGGCGTCGTCCTCGGCCTGGGCCAGGAGTTTGCGCTGGGTGACCACCGTGCGCGCGTTCGCTTCGAGGCGAACCTCCCGCGGCACTTCGGAGGTCTCGGCCAGGATACGCAGGGTCTGCTGAAGGCGCACGGCGTTCCGTTCGGTGGTCAGGTATTGTCGGCGTCGCGCCCAGGTCGGCATCAGATAGGTCACCCACAGGGCAGCGGCGACCGCGATCATGACTCCCCCGCCCAGGACCTCGCTACTCATGGTCCCTACGGTAGGAGCGCCGGGGGCTTCCGGGGATGATTACCGAGGGTGTGTCACCGAACATTCGGCGCGTCATCGGTCGGTCACGGCCAACGGATGCGCGGCCGCGGCGAGGTCGGACGGCGTCACCCGGGCTGCGTCGGGCGACACTGCGCCCGCGTGCCAGCGGTTGAGCACGCCCTGGCGCACTTCTTCCGCCACCAGCGCGAAGCAGAAGTGGTCGCGCCAGTCGCCGTTGATGTGGATGAAGCGCCGCCGCAGACCCTCGTACCGGAACCCGAGTTTCTCTACCACGCGCAGCGAGGGGCCGTTCTCCGGCCGGATGCAGATCTCCATCCGGTGCAGTCCGAGCTGGCCGAAGCAATAGTCGGTCGCCAGCGCGACGGTGGTCGGAGTGATCGACTTGCCGGCGAATTCCTGGGCCACCCAGTAGCCGATCGTGGCCGAGGACAACGATCCCCAGGTGATCGACGACACGTTCAGCTGGCCCGCCAGCCGGCCGTCGTACTCGACCAGGAACGGCAGACCGCTTCCGGCGCGGGAGTGAGCGAGGAGACTGCGGATGCTCGACCGCGTGTCGAACGACATCGGCGCGTACGGGCTCGTGGCTTCCCAGGTGCGCAGCCAGCTCCGGTTCTCCATCAGGGACCGCTCGAGCACCTTGTCGTCCCGCAACCGAATCGGTCGCAGGGTGACGGGCCCGTCATGAAGCGTCGGTATCGCGATGGCCACAGCCTGCCCGTCTCTTCATTCCAGAATGTTGTTCCCTCAATCTACCCGCTCGGCCTGCCGCCGGGGCTGCCGGTAGGCCCTAGTCGAGGGTCGCGACGAAGTCCTGGAGCCACGGCCGGAGGTCGGGGCCCAGGTCGTCGCGGTCGACGGCGAGCTGAATGATGGCCTTGATGTAGTCCAGGCGGTCACCGGTGTCGTAGCGACGTCCGCGGAAGATGACGCCGTACACGCCGCCGGTGGCATCCGGGGTCGCCGCCATCTCCTGCAGCGCGTCGGTGAGCTGGATCTCGTTGCCCTTGCCGGGCTGGGTGTGTTCGAGCACCCCGAACACCTCGGGGCGCAGCACGTACCGGCCGATGATGGCCAGGTTCGACGGGGCATCCGCCGCGTCCGGCTTCTCGACCAGTCCGGTCACCCGCACCACGTCGGGGTCATCGGTGGCCTCGACCGCGGCGGCCCCGTAGAGGTGGATCTGCGAGGGGTCGACCTCCATCAGGGCGATGATGCTCGCGTTGCGCTTGCCCTGCTCGGTCAGCATCTTCGTGAGCAGCGGGTCCCGGGAGTCGATGATGTCGTCACCGAGCAGCACGGCGAACGGCTCATTGCCCACGTGCATCTTCGCGCGCAGAACGGCGTGGCCGAGACCCAGCGGGTCGCCCTGGCGCACGTAGTGGATGTCCGCCAGCTCGGTGGCCCAGTTCACCTTCGCGAGCCGGCTCTGATCGCCCTTCTTCTCCAGGATCGCCTCGAGCTCGGTCATCCGGTCGAAGTGGTTTTCCAGGGCATTCTTGTTGCGCCCGGTGACCATCAGCACGTCGGGCAGACCAGCGGCGACCGCTTCCTCGACGACGTACTGGATCGCGGGCTTGTCAACCACCGGAAGCATCTCCTTCGGCATGGCCTTGGTGGCCGGAAGGAAGCGAGTGCCCAGACCAGCGGCGGGAATGACGGCTTTGGTAATTGATGTCCCCATGGCCCCTACGTTAGCGGCATCTAGGATGACTTGTATGGACTCCGACATCGGTCATCGAAAGCGGGCGCTCCGCGCCGAGTTGCGGGAGCGCCGCCAGAACATGACCTCGGTGGAGCGCGACGCCGCGACGGCCGGCCTCACCGCCAATCTCCAGAGCATCACGCTCGATTTGTCGGCGCGTTCGATCTCCTGCTACCTGTCCAGCCGAAACGAGCCCAACACCCGCCCGTTCGTGAACTGGGCCGAGTCCCAGGGGATCCGGGTTCTCTTCCCCGTCTCCCGTGACGACGGACTGCTCGACTGGACCGTCGGCGAAGACCAGACCGAGACCCCGGGTCTCGCGGGCGTTCCGGAACCGGCCGGCGAGTTGCTCGGCCCGATCGCGATCAACGACGTCGACCTGATCGTGGTGCCCGCCGCGGCCGTCGACGCTACCGGCCTGCGCATGGGCTGGGGCCGCGGCTACTACGACAAGACCCTCGGTTCGATGGAGAAGTGCCCGCCGGTCTACGCCGTGATCTACGACAACGAGTTCGTCGACGAGGTCCCGCGCGAGGTGCACGACCAGCCGGTGGACGGCCTGGTCACCCCGTCGCGGATCATCGCGTTCTGACCGCATGCGCCGTTGACGTGGCTTCCAGCCAACACCGGTAAAATCTAGCGAAGCCATCTATACAATCGGGGATTCGGCCAGCGGCCGGTCCCACAGCCGGAGTTCCAGTGCCTACCTATTCTTACCGTTGCACCGAGTGCGACACCGCGTTCGACATCCAGCAAGCCTTCACCGACAACACGCTCACCGAGTGCCCCACCTGTGGCGGCAAGCTGCGCAAGGTGTTCTCGTCGATCGGCGTGACCTTCAGCGGGTCCGGTTTCTACAGCAATGACTCCCGTTCGGATTCGAAGCGTTCCCTCGAGCGCTCGAGCCAGACGTCCGACAAGAAGTCAGACAAGAAATTCGAGAAGGCGTCGGGCGGCTCGTCCGACTCGAAGGCCGGCGAGAAGTCCGCGCCGGCGAAGGAGAGTTCGTCCTCCCCCGCGAAGTCGACCTCGGGCAGCACGAGCTCCGCCGCCCCGGCCGCCAAGTCTTCCTAACCACTACCACCACCTCCCCCGTCATCGCCTCACGGCGCCGGAACCTCAGCGGAGTATGACCATGATCCAGGGCTTCAAAGAATTCATCATGCGCGGCAATGTCATCGAGCTCGCCGTCGCCGTCGTCATCGGGGCCGCGTTCACCGCGGTGGTCAACGCGATCGTCAAGGGCATCTTCAACCCCCTGGTCGCAGCGATCTTCAACTCGGAGAGCCTCGCGAAAGCGATGGTGATCGGGCTTCCCGGCGGCGCTGAACTGTCATTCGGGCTGGTGCTCGCGGCGGCAATCAACTTCCTCCTGGTCGCGGCCGTGGTCTACTTCGTCTTCGTCATGCCGCTCAACCACCTGAAGCATGCCCAGGAGCGCCGCCGTCTCGCCGGCGCCCCCACCGCCGCCGAGGTGGCCGCCCCGGCGACGGAGCTCGAACTCCTGAGCGAGATCCGCGACCTGCTGGCCGCCGGCGCGACGCTCGACCGGGGCCCGAAGCACACGCTCTAGCCCCGACCGGAGCGCGCCCGCGTCACCAGTGCGGCGGGCGGTCCTGGCGCAGCCGGTCGTCGTTGACGCCGCGGGTGCCCGGTCCGGCGGGATCGACGGGCACGACCCCGCCCTCCTCGCGCAGTACCGGCGGGTGCGGATCGGGATCCGTGCCGGGAGCCGGTGTCAGTTTGGCGCGCCGGGATATGCCGGGCTGTCTGACGACCGACTGGCGGGGCTCCGCGGATGCCGCGGCCGGCTGGTCGGCGCCGCCGTCAGCTACTCCGTGAGGACCGCCGTCAGGGCTGGCGTCAGCGGTCACGGCCGTGTCGACGGCGGGGCGGTGACGCCCGCGAGCGCGGCGACCCGCGCGGCGACGGCGTCCGGGTTGCTGAAGAGCTCGAAGCTGTGCACGCGCAGGTAGTGCCAGCCGAGGCGGCGCAGCACCTCGGGCCGGAGCCGGAGCGACTCGCGCAGGCTCGACCGGCCGACCACGGCATCCGTTTCGACGACGACGGCACGGCCGGCGTTTGATCCGGCCAGGGCCAGTTTGCCGCGGTGCCCGAGCGACACGGTCAGGCCGAACTTCTCGAGGCGACGGGCCAGGTCGACCAGCATGGCCTCGCTGGCATCGGGCACCTGGGCTTCGTGGCGGCGTGCCTCGGTCTCGCTGAGCACCTGGGACAGAGCCAGGATGCCGTGGCGCTGGCGGTCCTCGTCGATGTCCGACGGGCGGAAGCAGGAGACGATGTCCATGGCCCGCCGGGCTCGGGTCATGCCGATGGCCAGCAGCCGTTCGCCGCCGGGCTCGCCGAGCGAACCGAAGTTGGTGAGCAGGCGGCCGTGCGGGGTTCGGCCGTAGCCGATCGAGAAGATGACCCGGTCGCGGCTCTGGGCCACGGCCTGCTCGAGGGTGAGCACGGTGAACGGCTCCGCCCGGTCTTTCAGGATGAAGTCGGAGAGGTCGGTGCGCTTGGAGAACGCGGACAGCACGGCCTGGTGCACGCGCACGGAGTGCCGCGCGCTGGCCGTGATCACCATCAGGGATTCCTTGGGCCGCTTCACCGCGTGGTCCATCACCAGTTCGACGACCTTGGCGACCTCCGCGTCGACGCTCTCGACGGCGCCGCTGTCGGCGTCGGGCATGCCGTGCCCACCGGCGACGTAATTGATGGTGAGGCTGCCGTGGCCGAGGTAGCTGCCGGCCCACGGGAGGGAATCGATGCGGCCGCCGTAGAAGCGGTGGTTGACGAGCTCGGCGAGGTCCTCGCCGCCGGCCCGGTAGCTTCGGGTCAGGGTCAGCGTCGGGAGCAGCTCTCCGAGGCGGGCCAGGGCGGAGTCGGCGTGGAGGGCATCCACGTTGGTCTCCTGCACGGTGCGGTCGTCCGCGGCATCCGTGATGCCGGTTTCGAACGCGGACGGGGTCTGCGTGACCGGATCGCCGAACGCGACGATCTGCCTGCCACGACGGATGGCGCCGACGTTCTCGGCCAGGGTAGTGGCCCCGGCGTCGACGAGCAGCACGCTGTCGAAACTCATCTGGTCGTCGAAGCCCGCGACCTCGTAGGGTGAGGCGAGCCAGACCGGGGCGAGCACCCGGCCCAGGTGCGGTGCGGCCTTGTGCAGGCGGCCGGGGGTGGCCCGGTCGGCGCGGAGCAGGCGCCGCAGGTGATCGGCTTCTTCCGGCCAGTCGACGACGCCGATCTTCCAGGTCTCGGCGAGCAGCCAGGCCAGCAGCTGGCCGGTGGTCGAGGCGTGAGCCTCGTCGACCAGTTTGAAGTCGGCTTCGAGGCGGTCGAGCACCTGCGTGTTGGCGTTGAGGAGGGCCTTGTCGCCGCTGAGCATCGTCTCCAGCACCGACTGCCACCAGGCCAGTTCGAGCTCGACGGCGACGTCTTTCTCGGACACGTGCCGCTGCGACAGGTCCGTCATCAGGGGGTCGAGGTTGTGCTCGCGCAGGGTGGCGAGCAGGGCGGTGCGCTCGTGCAGGTTGGCGAGCACCTCGCTCTCGGCGGCGAGGCCGGCGACCGCGTGGATGAGTTCCTTGATCGGTCGGTTCGACAGCTGGCGGGTGGTGCCGGCCGTGCCGAGCGGAACGTCGAGGCTGGCAAGGTCTTCGGCGACGCGCTGGAAGGCGACGTGCACGTCGGAGATCCCCACCGGGACCTCCGGGGTGACGCCGGCCACGACGAAGCGCTGCCACAGGGTGCGCTGCTGCTGAATGCGGCGCAGGCTCTCGTTCATGTCGCTGACGCGCACGCCGGGACGGAGGTACTCATCGGCGAGTTTGCGCAGTCGCCGGCGGCTGGCGCCGGTCATCTCGGGCGAATCGCGGCGGGCGGCGGTCGCGGCGATCAGTTCGGCCAGCGAACGGTCGTACACGGCCGGCTGAAACTTGTCGAGCGTCTCCCGGATGTCCAGCAGCAGCCGCAGGTAGACGCCGAGCTCGGTGATCGTCTCGAACGGGCGCAGCCGCGTCTGGCCGACCAGCCCGGCGGCGCGCTCGAGCAGGCGGGGCAGTTCGACCTGGTTGACCCGTTTGGCCAGCTGGTGGGCGGCGGACGCATCCGCGGTGGAGGTGAAGGAGGCTCCGTACCAGGGCGAGTCGCCCGGGCCGTAGCGGAATTCGCCGAGCGCGGCGGCCTTGATCAGCGTCGCCGCCGCGGCGGCCCGGCCATGGGCGAGGCGCTCGAGGGCGCGCCGGTCGAGGCGGGCGGTGGTCGACGGCGGGCTCGGCAGCTGGGCAAGCCTGGCCAGCTCGCCGAGGGCATCAAGCACCGACACCCCGAGGGCCGAATCGCGGCGGGTGAGCGAGGAGCGGTAGTCGAGCAGCACCTTGCGCAGCCGCACGAGCGCGTCGTCGACGTCGCCTACCAGGGGCTGGGCGGCCTTCTCGTTGCGGGTGATTGACTGGATCAGGTCGCGCCGCAGGGTGCGCGGGGTGACGGCGACGCCGGGCAGCCCCACCTGCACCAGGCGGTGCGCGATGCCGTCGAGGCTGGACCGGCGCGCGCTGACCACGAGCACGCGCTTGTGCTGCGAGATGAGCGAGCCGATCGCGTTCACGATCGTCTGGGTGCCGCCCGTGCCGGGAAGCGTCTTGACCACGAGGGAGTTGCCGGCCGCGATCTGCGCCACGACGTTCTCCTGCTCGGAGTCGGCGTCGAGCAGCAGGATGTCGGTGGCCGGAGGCCGGGAGTCCTGGCCGATCGGCACGACCGGGTTGTACGCGGTCTCGATGGCCCGGCGGGCGTTCTGGTTGCCGGCGACCGCGTCGAGCAGCGGGTGGTCCAGCCGGGCCGCGTCGGCGGAGAGCGCGCGGCCCACGTCGGCGAAGGAGGATGCGACCAGGCGCGGCACCACGTTGAACCACGGCAGGTGCGAGGTCAGGCCGCGCAACCGGTCGATCACGGGCTGCGGTTTGAA
The DNA here is from genome assembly GCF_004403275.1 of Cryobacterium sp. TMT4-10. Classification (NCBI taxonomy): domain Bacteria; kingdom Bacillati; phylum Actinomycetota; class Actinomycetes; order Micrococcales; family Microbacteriaceae; genus Cryobacterium; species Cryobacterium sp. TMT4-10. Next base: position 15,559 of record NZ_SOGU01000100.1, on the reverse strand, counting down.
GGCGCCGTTGGTGACGGCCAGGGCCACGAACGCGTCGGCGTCCAGGGTGATCTGGAACTGGTCGTGCAGTGCGCGGGCCAGTTCGGGGTTGAGGAAGGGCTGGCCCTTGAGCTTGAGCTCGAAGTCGCGGCCGTAGCGGCGGATGGCGAGGGGGCGCAGCAGCACCGGCGCCGTGTAGTCCACGTCACCGTGGCGCCACTCGGCCAGGCCGATCGCGAGGTGCACGGACTCGATGCCGCGCATCGATCGCAGCTCGATGCCCTTCTGGGTGATCTCGCCGGCCGCGAGCCGGGCGTTGCGCAGGGCCAGCTCGTCCCGGATCAGGTTCGAGAGCAGCGTGGTCTTGCCGGTGATGAACTGCGGCAGTCCGCCCGGGTGGGTTGCGCTCAGTTCGATCCGGGTGCGGGGCCCGTCACTGAAGTGCAGGAGCGGTGAGCGTCCGCCGACTTCCGCCAGTTCGGCGCGCCAGCGCTGCCAGACCGGGTCGGCCACGTTGCCGACGACGAGGGACGGATCACCGAGGCTGACCGCGTGCGGGGCCGCCGCGTCGTGCGGGTCGGGGCTGCGTGGGTCGGAGTTGCGAGGGCCTGGGTTGCGAGGGCCTGAGTTGCGAGGGTCGGAGGCGGCAGCATCCTGAATTTCCGACAGGATGCCGTTGTCATCTAGTTTCTTATCAAGGCGCCGCACACCGACACCCTATTTCAGTCAACTGGGATTCACCGGCAGGCTGCCCGTTTTTACCGGGATTAGGGGCCAGAACGGCCCGTTTCGGCGGGATTCGGTCCGAGCGGCCGTCCGAGCGGCCGTCCGAGCGACCACCCGCACGACAGCCGGGGCGGCGGCGAGGGCCGGCGCCGATCCTTCTCGGCGAGAATGGTTCAATGACACTCCCCCTGGTCGAACTCCACCTGCACATCGAGGGAACACTCGAACCCGAGCTTATCCTCGAGCTCGCCGCGCGCAACAATGTGCGCCTGCCGTGGGGCTCCCTCGACGAGCTGCGCGCGCAGTACGAGTTCACCGATCTGCAGTCTTTCCTGAACCTCTACTACCGCAACCTCGACGTGCTGCGGGAACGCATCGACTTCACCGATCTGACCCGCGCCTACCTCGAGCGGGCCCGCACCGCCGGCGTGCGGCACGCGGAGATCTTCTTCGACCCGCAGGCGCACACGAGCCGGGGCGTGCCGCTGCTCACCGCCCTGGGCGGGGTGCGCGATGCCCTCGACGCCGCCGTCGACTCGGTCGGCATCAGCACGAAACTGATCGTGACCTTCCTGCGCGACCGTCCGGCCGCCGAGGCGCTGCAGTTGCTGCGGGAGATCCTCGCGAGCCCGCACCGGATCGACGGCATCGGGCTGGACTCCGCCGAGGTCGGCTATCCCCCGGAGCTGTTCACCGAGGTCTTCGACCTGGCCCGCGCCAACGGGCTGCGCCTGGTCGCCCACGCGGGCGAGGAGGGACCGCCGGAGTACGTCTGGCAGGCCCTGGACCTGCTGGGGGTGGAGCGCATCGACCACGGCATCCGCAGCCTGGAAGACGAGGCCCTGCTCGACCGCCTGGTGCGGGACCGCGTTCCGCTGACCGTGTGCCCGTTCTCGAACGTGCGGCTGCGGGTCATCGACACCCTCGCCGGGCATCCGATCATGCGGCTGCTGGACCGCGGCCTGCTCGTGTGTGTCAACTCCGACGACCCGGCGTACTTCGGCGGCTACATCGACGACAATTTGACGGCCCTGGACCGCGAGTTCGGCCTGGGCCCGCACCGGCTGGCGCTTCTGGCCCGGAACGGGATCGAGGCCTCGTTCCTCACTCCCGCCGAGAAGAGCACCCTGGACGACGAGGTCGGAGCCTGGCTCGACGCGCAGCCCCAGGCATCCGTCTGACCCCGGTCAGGCCGGCGGGTCCTACAGCCAGTTGTTCTTCCTGAAGACCAGGTAGAGTCCGATCCCCATGGCCAGCATCAGGGACAGGGCGAACGGGTAGCCGAACACCCACCCGAGTTCGGGCATGGCCTTGAAGTTCATGCCGTAGATCGTGCCCACCAGGGTGGGCGCGAACAGGATGGCCGCCCAGCTGGAGATCTTCTTGACCTCTTCGCTCTGGGCGACGCTGGTCTCGGACAGGCGGCGCGTCTCCTCGTTCTGGCGCTGGGTGACGAGGGTGCTGTGCACGGTGAGCGCGTTGTCCAGCAGCTGCCGGAACGCGGCGCCGCGCTCGACGACCCGCAGGGTGTGGTCGAGCACGTCACGCAGGTAGTGCTGCAGTTCGGTCGGGGCCGCGTACTTGCCGAAGCCCTTCTGCAGCGCCTCGAGCATGCCGACCAGCGGCTGCGTCGCGCGCTGGAACTCGATCACTTCGCGGGACAGGTCGTAGATGCGCCGGGCCACGGTCTGGTCGCCGTCGAAGAGCTGGTTCTCGATCTCGTCGATGTCGTTCTCGAGCCCCGCCACGACCGGCCCGTACTCGTCCACGATCTGGTCCAGGATCGCGTAGAGCACGGCCTCGGGCCCGAGGGCCAGCAGCTCCGGCGCCTGCTCCATCCGCAGGCGCACCTTCGCGAGATCGGGCGACTCGGCGTGACGGATGGTCGCCACGAAGTCCGGGCCCACGAACACGTGCAGCTCGCCGAACTCGACCCGTTCCTCGGCGTCGATGTAGCGAGCCGGCCGCAGCACCACGAACAGGATGTCCCCGAAGCGTTCCAGTTTCGCGCGCTGGTGGCCCTTCAACGCGTCCTCCACCGACAGGTGGTGGAGGCTGAACTCGGTGGCGACGGAGCGCACCTCGGCCTCGGACGGGCGGTACATCCCGATCCAGGCGAAGCCGTTCCGGGACTTCATGGCCGCGTAGGTCTCGTCGAGCGTGTCCGGGTTGGCGGCTCGATGCCCGTTCACGTAGATTGCGTTGTCGATCAGTGCCACGGGCGCTCCTTATATAGCAGCTACAAGTGTCGCATCCGTCGGGAGCGCCGCCCGCCGCCTCCGACGGTCCCGGCGGTAGGTTGGGGGCGTGAATGCTGAGCGAACGCGGGACGTGTTCGTCGTGGTCGCCCCGCGCGGGGCAACGGATGCCGCCGATCGCGGCTTCCTGGCGGCCGCCGCCGCCTGGGTCCTCGGCGTGGATCCCCGACACGTGTCGATCGACCGCACCTGTGACCGTTGCGGCGGCAGCCATGGCAGACCGGTGCTGAACGTTCCTCTGAGCGCGAAAGGCCGCACCCTGCACCCCTGGCCCCTGCACGCCAGCCTCAGCCGGGCCGCCGACGCGGTCGCCGTCGCGCTGACCTTCGCTGGACCGGTCGGGGTCGACATCGAGAGCCTGGCGGCCGTCTCCCGGGCCGACTTCGACCGGGTCGCGTTCGGGGCGGCGGAGCAGGGCGCCCTCCACTTCGTCCCGCCCGCCGACGCCGCGGCCGCGCGGGCCGCCCTGTGGACGGCCAAGGAGGCGATCCTCAAGTGCACCGGCGACGGACTCCGGGTGGACCCGCGGGACCTGACCGTCACGCTGACCGCCGCCGCTCCGACGGGTGCAGCCACGGATGCCGCCGCCCCGCACCTCGCGGCCTGGCCGGGGGCCGGCTTCCCGCTGGACACTATGCGCCTGGCCCGGTTCGATCCGGGGCCGGGACTGGCCGGCACGGTCGCCGTGCACACCGACACAGTGCACACCGACACCGTGCACACCGGTGCCCAGCTCACGGTGCTGCAGCTGACCGCCACGGACATCCGTCGGCGGCCAGGCCACCGGCCGGCTCAGAGTTTGGGCAGCACGGTCCGGTAGATCCAGCGGTCGACGATCCGGCGCACCTCGCCGCTCCCGGTGTGCACCGAGAAGAACTCGACGAAGTCGTCCGTGGAGATCGACCCGTGTCGCCGGTCGCGGGTGTACGCCCGCACGGCGCCGAAAAAGCCGTCGTCGCCGAGCTCGCGGCGCAGGGCGTGGAGGGCGAGCGCGCCGCGCTTGTAGACCCGGTCGTCGAACATGTCGTGCGGTCCCGGATCGCCGACGACGATGTCGCGGGGCAGCGCGTCGAGCAGCGCGCGGTGCTCGGCCGCGCTCCGGTCTGCGGACGGTCCCCCGCTGGCCTCCCCCCACAGCCACTCGGCGTAGCACGCGAATCCCTCGTGCAGCCAGATGTCCTGCCACCGGGCCACAGTCAGGCTGTTTCCGAACCACTGGTGGGCCAGTTCGTGCGCGATCAGCCGATCGCTGCCGTGCGCCCCGTCGACGTGGTTGCGGCCGAAGACGGCGAGGCCGTGCGCTTCGAGCGGGATCTCCAGCTCGTCGTCGGTGACCACGACCGAGTAGGCGCCGAACGGGTACGGCCCGAATCGGGCGGTGAAGAGGGACAGCATCTCCCCCAGCCGGCCGAAGTCAACGGCCACTTCGCGGGCGAGGTTGGCGGGGAAGAAGATCCGCTGGGCGACCGGGGCGGCCGCCAGGTCGGTGCGCCGGTAGCGGCCGATCAGCACCGACGCCAGGTAGGTGGCCATCGGCTCGGGCACATCGAACGTCCAGGCGGTGCGACCCGATCGGGTCGACCGGGCGATCAGCTTTCCGTTGGACACGACCGTGTACGGGTCTTCGCAGGTGAGCCGGATCCGGAAGGAGGCCTTGTTGCTCGGATGGTCGTTGCACGGGTACCACGACGCCGCGCCGGTGGGCTGGCCGGCGACGAGCACCCCGTCGTCAAGCTCCTCCCAGCCGACGTCGCCCCAAATGCTGCGGAGCGGGCGCGGCGCCCCGCGATACCGCACGCTCACCTCGAACCGATCGCCGGCGTCGATCGGGGTCGCCACCAGGATCAGCAGCTTCCGCGCGGCGTGGATCACCTTGTGCGCCCGCACCCCGTTGACCGTGACCCGGTCGACGCTGAGCCCGTCCAGGTCGAGGCTGAACCGGTCCAACCTCATCGAGGCCAGCGCGGTGATGGTCGCCGTCGCCCGCAGCTGGTTGGTGGCCACCCGGTAGTCGAGGTCGAGGTCGTAGTGCTGGGCCAGATAGCCGCCGTTCCCGTTCTGCGGTGTGTAGGCGTCATCCACTGTCGGCGCACCGTGGGTCGGCGCGCCGTTATTCGGCGGCACCGGCCGAGACGGGAGTGAAGACTTGTTCTGAGGCATGGGCCGTCAAGTCTGCCACGGCAGCGACCGCCACGGCGAAATCGGGTTGCCCGACCAGACCGACCCGGCGGGAACCCGTTCGCCCCGCATCACGAGGGAGGCCGGCCCCACGGTGGCGCCCTCGTCGACCGAGGCGGCCGGCAGGATCACGCTGTGCGGCCCGAGCGTCGAGCCCGCGGCCAGGCTGACGCGGTCGAGTTGCATGATCCGGTCGTGGAACAGGTGCGTCTGCACCACACAGCCGCGGTTCACGGTGGCGCCGTCGGCGATGGCGACGAGGTCCGCTTCGGGCAGCCAGTACGACTCGCACCACACCCCGCGGCCGATTCTCGCCCCGAGGGTGCGCAGCCAGAAGGCCAGCGCCGGGGTGCCTGCCGCCTTCGCCGCGAACCAGGGCCGGGCCACCATCTCCACGAAACTGTCCGATACCTCGTTGCGCCAGATGAACGAGGACCAGAGCGGATGCTCGGTCGCCCGGATCCGGCCCACCAGCATCCACTTGGCCGCGGTCGTGACCAGGGCCGCGACCATGCCGGCGGCGAGCAGCACCACTCCGGACAGGGCGATCGCCCAACCGAGGCCGAGCCGGAGCCAGAGCCAGGCGAGCGCGGCGAGCACGCCGAGCGCGATCAGGGCTGTGACGATGACCGGAACAATGCGCAGCAGTTCCCAGAGCGCGCGCCGGGTCACCAGTCGCACCGGCGGGTGGAAGGTGAGCGTCTCGTCGACGTCGGTCGCGATGCGCCGCAGCCGCTCGGGCGGGTTGCCCAGCCAGGACGAGCCGCGTTTGGCCTTCCGCGGAGTGGAGGAGAGCACGGCGACGAGACCGTTGCGCGGAACGGTGCGCCCGGCGCCGACGATTCCGCTGTTGCCCAGGAACGCGCGCCGGCCGATCTTGGCCGGGCCGATGCGCAGCCAGCCCCCGCCCAGCTCGTAGCAGGCGACCATGGTGTCGTCGGCGAGGAACGCGGCCGGGGCGATGGTCGTCAGGGCCGGGATCAGCAGGACGGTCGAGGCCTCGACGCCCGCGCCGACCTTCGCCCCGAGCAGCCGCAACCAGATCGGGGTGAGCAGGCCAGCGTACACCGGGAACAGGAGTGTGCGGGCGCCGTCGAGGATGCGTTCGGTCATCCAGACCTGCCAGCCGATCCGGCTGCGCACCGGGTAGTAGCCCTCGCGCAGCCCCACGCCGAGGGCGCGCACGGACGCGACCACCAGCAGCGCGTAGACGAGGCCGGCCGCGATGACCGCGACCGGCATCATCAGGGCCGCCCGCCCCAGCGCCGCGGACAGGGTCGACGCGTCACCGATGGCCGCGCCGACGATGAGGGCGCCCACGATCACGGCGATGACCGGCAGCGCGGTCATGCCGACGGCCCCGGCCGCGAACGCGGTCAGCCAGCGGCGACCGCGCGGCGGGCGCTCGGCCGGCCACGACCCGTGCGCGGCGCCCATCCGGATGGCGGGTGATCCCGCCCAGCGTTCGCCGGCGGGCACGACGCCGGAGACGGCCGCCCCCGGCTCGATCACCGCTCCGGCACCGATGCGGGCTCCGCCGAGCAGGGTGCTGCGGGACCCGACGGTCGCCTCTTCGCCGATCCGCACCCGGCCGATCCGGAGCACGTCGCCGTCGATCCAGTAGCCGGCCAGGTCGGTCTCGGGTTCGATCGCCGCCCGGGCGCCGATCTCCAGCATCCCGGTCACCGGCGGGAGGGCGTGCAGATCGACGTCGTGGCCGACGCGGGCGCCCAGCGCCCTGGCGTAGTAGCTGATCCACGGCGCCCCGGCGAGGCTGGCGGCGTCCACGAGCAGCGCGACCTGTTCGGCCAGCCACAGGCGCAGGTGCACCGAACCGCCGCGGGGGTAGTTACCCGGTTCCAGGCCGCGCAGCAGCAGCCGGGCTGCGATGACGGAGATGGTCATCTTGCCGGGCGGGGTGACGAACAGGAGGAAGCCGAGCGCGACCCACCACCAGGAGAGCGTCGGCGCGAAGGTGGCGCCGGCGGCGGCGAGCAGGTTGTTCGCCGCCGAGAGGTAGACCAGCCAGCGCGCCCCCACGAGCACGTGCAGAGGAATGCCGAGCAGGCTCTGCGCGATCCGGCTGCGCAGGGGCACGGGCAGCACCTCGCGCCCCCGCTGCGGGACAGGCGGAACTCGGCCGTCGAGTTCGTCGGCGAGCGAGCCGAGCCGCGGGTAGTCGTAGATGTCGGAGACGCGGGTGTCCGCGAAGCGCTGGCGGATCATCGACACGAACTGCGCCGCGGCGAGCGAGCCGCCGCCGTTGGCGAAGAAGTCCGCGTCTGGCCCGTCGGCTGCGACGCCCAGGATGGCGGCCCAGCTTTCGGCGAGCCAGGCCGCCGTCGGCGACAGCCGGGGCGCTGCGCCGGCGTCGCTGCCGGCCGGAAGCGGCCAGGGCAGGGCGGCTCGGTCGACCTTCCCCGAGGTGCGAGTGGGCAGGTCGTCGACCACCGCGAGCAGTGGCACGAGCGCGGCGGGCAGTTCCTCCCGCAGACGGATGTTCGCGGCGGCGCGGTCGAACTCGGCGGCGCCCTCCGTGCGTGCGAGGTAGCCGACCAGCACCTTGTTTCCGGCCGGCGTGATCTGCACCACTGCCGCGGCACCGGCCACCCCTGGCAGGGCCCGCAGGGCCGCCTCGACCTCGCCGAGTTCGATTCTCCGGCCGCCGAGCTTGACCTGGTCGTCGGCCCGGCCCACGAACACGAGGCCCTCACGCTCGTAGCGCACCAGGTCGCCGCTGCGGTAGGCGCGGTGCCAGCCGAGTCCGTCGTGGGCGGCGTATTTCTCGGCGTCCTTGCCGGCGTCGAGGTAGCGGGCGAGCCCGACCCCGCCGATGATGAGTTCCCCGGTCTCGCCGTGGGCGACCCGGTCCCCGGCCGCGTTCAGGACGGCCAGGTTCCAGCCGGCGAGGGGCAGTCCGATCCGAACCGGCCCGTCGCCGTCCAACCGGGCGGCGCAGGCGACGACGGTGGCCTCCGTCGGGCCGTAGGTGTTCCAGACCTCGCGCCCCCGCACCGAGAGCCGGGCCGCGAGTTCGGGCGGGCAGGCTTCGCCGCCGAAGACGAGGAGCCGCACCTGTTCGAGCGAGTCCTCCGGCCACAGCGCGGCGAGGGTGGGAACGGTCGACACGACCGTCACGCCGTGGGCGATCAGCCACGGACCGAGGTCCGCGCCGGACCGAACCAGCGACCGCGGGGCCGAGACGAGGCAAGCGCCGTTCCGCCAGGCCAGCCACATCTCCTCGCAGGAGGCGTCGAACGCCACCGACAGTCCCGCCAGCACGCGGTCGGCCGGTCCGATCGGGTCGGCGGGGAGGAACAGGTCTGCCTCGGCGTCGACGAACGCGGCCGCGGAGCGGTGGCTGACCGCGACTCCCTTGGGCACCCCGGTCGACCCGGAGGTGAAGATCACCCACGCGTCGTCGTCCGGGGTCGGCATGGTGCGGTCTGTTCCGGCGAGGGCCAGGTCGTCGCCCGCCGGCAGCATCCGTTCGGCGAACAGTTCGGCGTCGAGCGACTCGCGCACCGCGAACACGCCCCGGGGGCCGATCACGCCCACGACGCGGGCTTCGCTGAAGACGAGCCGCGCCCGCTCCTCCGGGTCGTCGGCGTCGACCGGAACGTAGGCGGCGCCGACGGTGAGGGTGGCCAGGATGGAGACGTACAGTTCGCGGGTGCCCGACGGAATGCGGATGCCGACGGTGTCGCCCCGGCGCACCCCGCTGCGGCTGAGCCGTTCCGCCTGCTCGCTGACCAAGCGCATCAGGCTGGAATAGTTGATCGCGCCGTCCTGGTCTTCCAGGGCGAGCGCGGTCGGATGCCGGTCGGCGGTGCCATGCAGGATGTCGATGAGGGTACGCGCCGCCGGCGCCCTGGATCCGGCCTCGAGCACATCCTGGCCGGACTGGCTCTGGATCTGCATCGCGCGCTCCTTGTCCGGGTCGCGGTGCCGTCCACCGCGCGAGCCACCAGTTTAGGACGCGCAGGTAACCGGCGGGTGTCGGGTTACGAAGACACCGCATCCGGATGCCACGCGAGGGATCAGATCAAACCCTGGCGGCGGAAGGCATTCCAGACACCGTTATCGAGCACGGTGGTGGTGACCTCGTCGGCGTGGGCTTTGACGGCATCCGTGGCGTTGCCCATGGCGATGCCGACCCCGCAGACCTGCAGCATCTCGATGTCGTTGCTGCTGTCGCCGATGCCGATGGCGGATGCCGCGTCCAGGCCGAGCCGGTCGAGGAGCCGTAGGACCGTGGAGCCCTTGTTCACGCCGTTCAGCGTCACCTCGCCGCTGCCGCGACCCATGTGCGGGATGGTGCCGGTGATGACGTGGAATTCTCCGCTGAGCGCCTCCGAGACGCGGTCGTACGCGCGAAGGTCGCCGGCGAGGAACACCGATTTCGCGATGCCCGTGTAGCTGTACGGTCGAACGTCGGCGAATGCCGTCAGGGCCGGGTGATCGTCGGCATCGGTGACGGATGCCGGGTCAGCCCCGGTTCCCGCCTTCCGCTCTGTGTCGGCCGCGTGGTCCTCCGCGAAGCGGTCGCGCACGCCGGGGCTCGGGTACAGCTCGTCGAAGGACTGCAGGTAGAAGTCGTACCCCGACTCCTCGTAGAAACCGATCATCCGCGCCACCGCATCTTCGGGCATGGTGCGTTCGATCACGAGTTCGTCGCCGATTTCCGCGAACCCGCCGCCGGAGCTGATGGTCCCGTCGAAGCCGATGTCGCGGATCGCGGGGTAGATCTCCACGGATGCCCGACCGGTGCTCAGGTACACCAGATGCCCGTTGCTCCTGGCGGTGCGCACCGCGTCGATAGTCGAGTCTGCGATCTCCGATCCGGTCTCGATCAGGGTGCCGTCGACGTCAACGAACGCGATGCGGGGGGAAATCATGGGGCACTCCAGACGAGGTGGTCTCGGGGACGCTGCATCTTCGGAGACCACCGGAGCGGTGTGATCGTATACTCCGACGCTATCCGAGATTTGTTGCTTGCTTCACGTCGGCATCCGCTGTCACTCCGACCACCGGTTCGCAGCCTGACAATAGGGGGCACGCACTTCCGATGACCCTCGTGAGGTGATTACTGTTGGTTCGGGGGTGCGAAACCCCCGCTTCGGGGGCGTTCCCTCGCTGCGACTGGACGTGAAAGGCATGGCCACGGTGAGCAAGAACCCCAAATTCGAGGAAGCCGACGAGAGCGAACTCGAGGTCAGCAAGCCCAAGGACTGGGCCGCAGGAATCCCCGGCGTGATGCACGCGATGGTGCCGGCCATCGAGCAGATGGGCGTCAACCGGGCCCGCAAAACGGTGCTTGCGATGAACCAGAAGAAGGGCTTCGACTGCCCCAGTTGCGCCTGGCCCGACCCACACCACCGCAAGGCGTTTGAATTCTGCGAGGAAGGCGCCAAGGCCGTCACCTGGGAGGCGACTCCCGTCGTCATCGGTGCTGATTTCTGGGCCGAGCACTCCGTGAGCGACCTGCGGGGACGCAGCGAGTACTGGCTCGGCATGCAGGGTCGACTGACCGAGCCTGTCTACAAGCCCGCCGGCGAGGACCACTACCGCCCCATCACCTGGGACGAGGCCTTCGAGCTGGTCGCCACGAAGCTCAACGCCCTGGGATCTCCGGACGACGCGGCCTTCTATACCAGCGGCCGCACATCCAACGAGGCTGCGTTCCTGTACCAGCTGTTCGTGCGCGGTTACGGCACCAATAATCTGCCGGACTGTTCAAACATGTGCCACGAGTCCTCCGGCTGGGGCATGGGGCAGACCATCGGCATCGGCAAGGCAACGGTCACCTTCGACGATTTCGCCGAGGCGGACCTGATTATCCTGATGGGCCAGAACCCCGGCACCAACCATCCCCGCATGCTCAACGAGCTGGAGGCCTGCAAGCGCAATGGCGGCAGCCTGGTCGCTGTGAACCCTCTGCCCGAGGCGGGGCTGAAGCGGTACAAGAATCCGCAAACTGTTCGCGGCGTCGCGGGTAAGGGAACCGAGCTGGCCGACCAGTTTCTGCAGATCAGGCTTGGCGGCGACATGGCCCTCCTGCAGGCCGTTTCCAAACGGGTCCTCGACGCGGAGGCCAGGAACCCCGGCACGGTTTTGGACCACAAGTTCCTGGCGGAGCACTGCGAAGGCCTTGAGGAGCTGAAAGAGCACCTGGCGCAGCTCGACGAGCAGGAGGTGCTCGACGCGACCGGTTTGCGGATCGAGGAGATCGACGAGCTCGCCGAGCGGTACCTGAAGGCGGACAAGGTCATCATCACCTGGGCCATGGGCATCACGCAGCAGAAGAAGGGGGTCGCCACCATCAAGGAGATCATCAACCTGCTGCTGCTGCGCGGTAACATCGGCAAGCCTGGAGCCGGCGCTTCTCCGATCCGCGGCCACAGCAACGTCCAGGGCGACCGGACCATGGGCATTTGGGAACAGATGCCCCCGGCATTCATGGACGCCCTGGGGAAGGAGTTCGGCTTCGAGCCTCCGCGGGAGCACGGCGTCGACGCCGTCGACACGATCCGCCGCATGCAGGACGGAAGAATCAAGTTCTTCCTGGCCCTCGGTGGAAACCTGGTGGCGGCAATCTCGGACACACACGCGGCGGAAGCGGCGATGGAAAATTGCGACTTCACCGCCCAGATTTCCATCAAGCTCAACCGATCCCACACTGTCACCGGCACAGAGGCACTCATCCTGCCCACGATGGGCCGCACTGAAATCGACATTCAGGAGTCCGGCACGCAGTTCATCTCCGTCGAGGACACCGTTTGCGCGGTGCACGCGTCGTGGGGCAGCGTGGAACCCGTTGCCCACACTCTGCGCTCCGAGGTGTCGATCATCTCTCGGCTGGCCAAGGCGACCCTCGGCGACAGGATCAACGCCGACTGGGACGGCTTTGAGAAAAATTATGACCTGATCCGCGACCATATCTCCCGGGTCGTGAAGGGGTGCGAGAACTACAACGAGCGGGTCAGGCAGGATGGCGGCTTCATCATGGCGAATGGCCCGCGCGATTCCCGCACCTTCAACACGCCCACCGGCAAGGCCGTGTTGACCGCGAATGACCTGGAGCCGGTGGAACGGCCCGCCGGGACCCTGATCCTGCAGACCCTGCGGTCCCATGATCAGTGGAACACGACCATCTACGGCTTCAACGATCGATACCGGGGAATCCGGAAAGGCCGCCACGTCATCATGGTCAACGCCGAAGACATCACCGAACTCGGTTTGGCCGACGGACAGTTGGTGGACATTTTCGGCGAGTACAAGGACGGCAAGGAGCGCGTGCTGCGAAAGTTCCGCGTGGTCTCCTACCCGACGCCGCGCGGGTGCGCCGCCGCTTACTATCCGGAGGCAAACGTCCTGGTGCCGCTCGATCACGTGGCGGATGGCAGCAACACGCCGGTCTCGAAGGCGGTCATCGTTCGCCTGAAGCCGTCCGGGTCAGAGCCCTTACTGGGCTGAGTCCACCCAGCCCTTGCTGTCCGGGCCGTCCTGAGTGCCGTCGGATACCAGTCCGCGGGCCTTCTGCACTGCGGTCTCGACGGCGGACTGAACCTCCTTCTTGCCGCTGTTGGTCGCCTGTCCGGCAGCGAAGCCCACGATAAAAGCGCTGAGGGGCCCGGCGGAGGGGCTGACGGACCTGGATTCCTCGGCCAACTGCAGGATCATCTGGGTGTCGACCTCGAGGTTCAGGATCTGCAGGGCCTGCGTCAGCCGTCGACTCCACTGGGCCAGTGCGAGCTCTTCATCGGACGAAACGGTCATCGGTGCTCCTAGTCTGGTGGCTCGTCCCGGAATGCCCGGAAGCGGCATCCGTCAAGACTTGCACCCTTGCCGGCGAAGCACAACGCACGGGCAGTCCGGGACTCTGAGGGCGGGATCCCGTCCTCGATGTGGACTCTTCAGGAGACCGGCCCGGTGTTTACTTCTATTTCGTTCTCGTCGGTTCGCCGTCGTCACTCGGTGTGCTGTGCTCCCGCAGACGTCGGCCGAGCTTGATGTCCTCGCGTGCCTTGTCGGCCGCCTTGTCGCTCTTGCGGGTGTCCCGCGGCGGCAGCTGAATCTCTTCCTCGGCGGCGATGCCCGCCTGCAGCTGCCGGCCCCGTTCCAGCTCCGCATCGAACTCGGCGCCGACGAGCAGGGCGAGGTTGGCGATCCACAGCCAGAGCAGGAACACCACGATGCCGGCCAGAGAACCGTAGGTGCGGTCATAGTTGGAGAAGTTGGTGACGTACAGGCCGAACAGGAACGAGGAGACCGCCAGGGTGATGAGCGCGAGTAATGCCCCCAGGCTGATCCAGCGGAACTTGGGCTGCTGGGCGTTGGGAGTGGCGTAGTACAGGATGGCGATGATCAACACGGCGGCCAGCGCCAGGATGGGCCACTTGATGACGGACCAGACGAGCTGCACGGTCTGCCCCAACCCCAGCGCGCTGCCGAGCGCATTCGTGACCGGACCCGACACAATCAACACCACAAGCACCACCACGATGAGCAGGATGCAGACCACGGTCACGCCCAGTTGCATCGGGCGCAGCTTCCAGAACGGCCGCCCCTCTTCCATCTCGTAGATGCGGTTCATGGCCCGGCTGAACGCGCCGACGTAGCCGGATGCCGACCACAGCGCCAGCAGGATGCCGCCGACGAGGGCGACGCCGGCCGCGGGCGACGAGCTGAACTGCTCCAGCGGGGCCCGCAGAGTGTCGGCGGTGCCACCGGGGGCGACCTGGTCGACGAGAGAAAGGATCGAGTTCGTCGCGGTATTACCCTGACCGAACACTCCCAGGAGCGAGATGAGCGCGATCAATGCGGGGAAGATCGACAGCACGGCGTAGTAGGTGAGGGCGGCGGCGAGGTCGGTGCACTGGTCGGCCGAGAACTCCCGCAGGGTCTTGCGCAGCACGTACTTCCAGGACGGCTTGGCGATCTCGGTCAGCGAGTCGGGCATGCGGGCATCGTCGGGCGCCGGTGCCCGGTCGTGCTTGTCGCGCGTGCTGTTTCTAACCACTGGGTGCTCTCCTCGGCTTCGTCAGCGGGAGATTCGTGCGCGCATCATTTGCGGCACCGCTGAACGATTTCGTCCAGCTTCATTCACTCGGGGACGGAATTCAAGCCAATTCGACTGATGTCCTCAGGAGGGGGACAGACGACAAGGGCCTACGGCATGTCCCATTCGTAGTCCGGACAGGAGAGCGCCTCGGTGTAGGCCACCTCGCTGGGGGCCGTGATTGTGCCCACGCGGCCGCGAAGGTAGGCGACCGCTTCGACGGTGTCGGGTTCCCCCGCGCTGGATTCTTCCGGCACGCTGATGAGCTCGCTGCGTGGACCGACGACCATTTGCACGACCATCTCGTCACCGTCGCTGTTGACCGCGGGTAGTTTGATCAGCTCGGACACGTGGCCGTCCGGAAGGGCGACGACTAACTCCAGGAGTGCATCCGCGGCCCCGTCAGTTGTCAGGAACGACTCTCCGCCATACGAAATCTTCTTCATGTACTGACTCCCTGCCTAGTTGACGCGATGCGCCCAAAGCGACGTCAACCTGACGCGGACTCTGAGACGGGTTGGTTCGGCACGGAGTGAGCCATCAGCCACAACCGAAATGAACGGTGATAAATTACCACGCCAGCTCATTCGCCGCTGTCGGAGAAAAGGTGGACGTCCCTGGGGCGAGTCTGCAGCGACTGGGCTCAACCCGTACCCGTTCGGGTACACCCGCAGAGATCCGTGTTGCCTGAAGATCTGTGTTGCCTGAAGAAATGTGCCCCTGGAGGGATTCGAACCCCCAACCGTTTCCTTAGGACGGAACTGCTCTTCCGTTGAGCTACAGAGGCTGGCTGTTGAAGTTTAGCTGTTGTCTCCCCCCTCCGCAGTGCGCGGGCTCACGCCTGCCGAGACCCGGTGACCGCTATTTGGTGGAATCGGTGGCCCGAGGGTGCGCGCGCGGCCGGGCTCCACGGTCGCGGCCGGCCTGACTGGCCCNGCCGGCCTGACTGGCCCGGTGGGCGCGGTGGTCCTGGCCCGGTACCCAGGTACGGGTGGGATCGAAGCAGACCGGTGCCATCACCTCGGGTTTGCCCCGCACCATGCGGATCAGCCACCCCGAGGTCTCGATGCTGTGATGGTGGAACCAGCACAGCAGCACCCCGTTGTCGATGTCGGTGGGCCCGTGGTTGGCCCACGGGATGATGTGGTGCACCTCGGCCCAGGCCGCGTTGACCTGGCAGCCCGGGATGATGCACCCGCCGTCGCGGGCGGCAATCGCCCGGCGTTGGGCCTGGCTGAAGAATCTTTCCTTGCCGCCCAGGTAGAGGACCTCCCCGTTCACTCCGAAGACGATCTTGCGGTACCCGCCGGCGCAGATGAGCTGATTCACGGTGCGCATCGACACGGGGGCTTCGACC
>NZ_SOGU01000078.1:0-13348 GCF_004403275.1 Cryobacterium sp. TMT4-10 | reverse complement strand
CGGCTGCGCCCGCCGCGGCTGCGCCCGCCGCGGCTGCGCCCGCCGCGGTACCCCCGCCGAGCCCGTGGTACCCCGCCGAGCCCGCGCCCAGTGCACGATCGGGCGGATTCGTGCAAGTTGCGCCCGGGATCCCCGCAGGGGGGAATAGGTGCGGGCGTGGTTGTCTTGTCTCTGAGAGCGGTTCCGTGTTCCGCTGCTGGTACTGACGCCCGTGATGCGGTGCCTCGACCGAACGTCAACCAGCACGCCTCAGCTCCATCGGGGCTGCCCCATCGAGACCGAGAACAACACTTCGTGACTACCGCCGCCATCACCGTCATCACCGCCGCCGACCTGAGGTCGGCCGCGAAGCATCCCGGCGACGCCCTCTCCCGCGGCCAGCGCCTCGTCTACATCATCGTGCTCGGCGCGCTCACCGCGCTCGGCCCGTTCACCATCGACCTGTACCTGCCGGCCTTCCCGACCCTGGAGGGCGAGTTCGGCGTCTCGGCGGCGGCCATCCAGCTGACCCTGACCGGCACCATGATCGGTTTCGGCTTCGGCCAGCTCGTCGTCGGCCCGTGGAGCGACAAGGTCGGGCGCCGGCTGCCGCTGATGCTGGCAACCGGCTTCCACATCCTCGCGAGCGTGGGCGCCGCCCTCTCGCAGGACATCGTCTGGCTCGCGGTCTTCCGTCTGCTGCAGGGCTTCGGCGCAGCCGCGGGTGCCGTCGTCGCGCTGGCCATGGTGCGCGACCTGTTCGGCGGCAAGCCGCTGGTGAAAATGCTCTCCCGTCTGGCCCTGATCAGCGGCCTGGCCCCGGTTCTCGCCCCCGTCATCGGCTCGCAGCTGCTGCTCGTGATGAGCTGGCGCGGCATCTTCTGGGTGCTCGCCGCCTACGGCACCGTCGTGATCCTGGCCGTCGCGTTCTGGATCGTCGAGACGCTCCCGGATGCCGAGCGCCACGTCAAGGGGCACAGCTCGCTCGCGCAGCGCTACCGTGCGGTGCTCAGCGACCGGATCTTCGTGGGCGTCGCGATCATCGGGGCAATGACCTTCACCGGCCTGTTCTCGTACCTGTCGGCGTCGTCGTTCCTGTTCCAGCAGGTCTACGCGTTCAGCCCGCAACAGTACGGCCTGCTCTTCGCCGTCAACTCGCTCGGCATCGTGACGGGGGTGCAGCTCAGCTCGCGCCTGATGCACCGCTTCAACATCGGTCCGCAGTGGATCATCTCGGTGTCCACGGTGGTGCTCGCGATCACGGCCACCGCGATCGTGCTGCTCGACCTCGCCGGCGCGGGACTCTGGGGCACCCTGGTGCCGCTTTGGTTCTTCATCGCCGCCTGCGGTTTCACCTTTCCCAGCGTGCAGGTGATCGCGCTCAACGCGCACGCGCACGAGGCCGGCACCGCCGCCTCCCTGCTCGGAGCAGCGAACTTCGGCATCGCCGGCCTGATCTCCCCGATCGTCGGCGTGCTCGGCGTCGGCACCGCCGTGCCGATGGGCGCCGTGATGGGCGTCACGGCCCTCGTGTCGATCCTCTCCCTCTGGTTCGTCGTGCGTCCCCGCACGGTGCCCGCGCTGGGGCACTAGGCCAGGCTCCGCGGCGGCCGAAGGCGCCTCCGCTGTGTGCCTCCCGTGCCACCGGTGTCTCCCGTGCCACCCGTGTCTCCCGTGCCACCGGTATCTCCCGTGCCACCGGCATCTCCCGTGCCACCGGGTGCCGCCGGCGCCTCCGCTGTGGCCAACTCAGGAGAAACGCGGCCGGCGGCATGGTGCGGGCGACGGATGCCGCGTGATTGCGGCATCCGTCGGCCGCGGGCTGGCAGATCTCCTGAGTTAGCCACATTCGGTCCGGGCAATCGGGTCGGCGGGGTCCGAACTCCGGGCGCGCACGACGGTCGCCGCACCGATCGCCCCGCACCGATCTCGCCGCACCGATCGCCCCGCACCGATCGCCGCACCGATCGCCCCGCACCGATCTCGCCGCACCGATCTCGCCGCACCGATCGCCCCGCACCGATCTAGCATGGACACATGATGAGCGAGCGACCCCCCGAAACCGCGGCCACGCCCGCCACCCGCCGCATCGCGCGCCGCTGGCCACTGATCAGCGGGGTCGTCGCGTTGCTGCTCGCCGTGAGCCTGGGCGCGCTGATCGTGGTGCGCGACAACGGCCGTCCGCTCAGGATCGACACCGAGTGGATGGACGAGATCATCGAGCACCGGGCGCCAGTCTGGGAGTACCTCTCGCTCGCGATGAACTTCCTCGGGGCGGGCATCGCCGGCGTGATCGTGATCCCGCTGCTGATTCTGGCGTTCCTGCTGGTGCGGAGACGCCCCTGGGCGGCCGGATATTTCATGGCCGCCACGATCGCGAGTTCAGGCCTGGTGCAGGTGCTCAAGACCCTGTTCGGCCGGTCCCGACCACAAGACATGCTGGTCACGTCTGATTTCGGGTCGTTTCCGTCCGGTCACGTAGCCAACGCGGCGACCATGGCGGTGTGCCTGGGCATCCTCTTCCCCCGAGTCTGGGTCTGGCTGGCCGGTGCGCTGTACACGCTGGTGATGATGGTCAGCCGCACCTACCTGGGCGCACACTGGCTGACGGACACGATCGGCGCGCTGCTGCTCGGCACGGCCGTCGCCGTGCTGCTGTGGGCCCCGGTCGCCGCGAAACTCGAGGGCGAGCGCGAACTGGCGGCGCAGCATCCGTCGCCGCCCTTGCGAATTCGACGGAAAAACAGCGCTTAGAACTCGGATTCGGGCCCAAATCGCCCGATTCGGGCAGGATCTCCGTCGAATTGGTTAGGGGCGGAAAGAGGGGCAGACAGCGACGGATGCCCGGGTGCCGTCCGAGCAGGAGAATCCTCCTTGTCGGGGCGGGCGGCGTCGGCGACGCGTTCGCGGCGCGAGTCCCGGCATCCGCGGGAGCGGTCCACCGCCAGAGTGCCCGTTCCGGTCGAGAGTGACCGGCGCACCGGGCACTCTCGACCGGAACGGGCACAGTGGCGCGGGCAGTTGCGCGGCGTGGTGAGGGGGCAGCGGCGCACAGGAAGTGCTGACCAGTAGCCTGTACCCGGGGGTGTTAGGCCTCTGTCGGCCTGCGCCGGCTCAGTACTGCCGATGAAAGAGACCCCACCATGACGCCCGTCGCCGCACTCTCCTCCTACTTCCGCAAGTACGCGGACTTCACCGGGCGGGCCTCGCGCAGCGAGTACTGGTGGGTGGGCCTCTGGATGGTCGTGTTCTACCTGCCGATGCTGCTGGTGCTGGCCTTCAACATGCCGCCCACCGAATACGACGCGGCCGGACCACTCCTCGTGCCGGTCGGCTTTCTCATCATGATCGTGTACCTGGCCACCATCGTTCCGAACGTCTCGCTGCTCGCGCGTCGCCTGCATGACGCGAACTTTGCCGGCTGGTTCGCCTTCCTCTGCCTGATCCCGTCCCTCGGCGGCCTCGCCATCCTCGTCTTCAGCGTGCTGCCGAGCAACCCGCTCGGAGCCCGGTTCGACAAGGGTGCCGCGCCGCTGATGGCCGAGCCCACCTGGTCGAGCGCGCAGCGCCTGGGCTGACGGGTCCACCGCGAGAGTGCCCGTTCCGGTCGAGAGTGACCGGCGCACCGGGCACTCTCGACCGGAACGGACTCCTCGGGCGGGACCTGCCTCCGGGGATTGCCGCCCGCGCCGCGCCGGATGCGAGATGATGCTCTGACTGAACGCGCAACATCCGTCGGAACGAAAGCGGTGCGGGAATGATCAATGGTGATGTCTCCTTCTGGTGGAACCAGGTCGGTCGGCCGGCCCCGCGCGACCCGCTGCCCGGGCCCATCGTGGCCGACGTGTGCATCGTGGGTGCCGGGTACACCGGGCTGTGGACGGCGTATTACCTGAAGAAGGCCGCCCCGGCGCTGCGGATCGTGATCGTGGAGCAGCGCTTCGCCGGCTACGGCGCCTCGGGCCGGAACGGCGGCTGGCTGACCAACGCGGTCACCGGCGGGCGCGAGCAGTACGTCGCGTCGCACGGCCGGGACGCGGCGGCCCGGTTCCAGACCGGCATGAACGAGACCGTCGACGAGGTGATCCGGGTCGCCGCGGCCGAGGGCATCGACGCCGACATCGTCAAGGGCGGCGAGTTCACGGTCGCCTACGACCAGCCCCAGCAGCGGCGGCTCGAGGCGTCCGCCCGGGCCGAGCAGCAGTGGGCCATGACGGATGTCCAACTCCTCTCCCCGGCGGCGGCGCGCGCCCGCATCGACGTGGCCGGCGCCACCGGGGCGATGTGGCACCCGCACTGTGCGCGCATCCACCCGGCCAAACTCGCGGCCGGGCTCGCCCGGGTGGTCGAGGCGCTGGGCGTGGAACTCTACGAGAACACCCGGGTCAGCGAGATCACGCCGCACCGGGCGACGACCGACCGGGGCGCGGTGGAGGCGGAGTTCGTCGTGCGCGCGACGGAGGGGTTCACGGCGGGGCTGAAGGGGCTGCACCGGGCGTGGCTGCCGATGAACTCGTCGCTGATCGCGACCGCGCCGCTCAGCCCGTCCGTCTGGGACAGCATCGGCTGGGCCGGCCGGGAGACCCTGGGCGACATAGCGCACGCGTACATGTACGCGCAACGCACGGCCGACGACCGGATCGCGATCGGCGGCCGGGGCGTGCCGTACCGCTTCGGGTCGCAGACGGACTCGGACGGCCAGACCCCGGCGAGCACGGTGGCGGCGCTGCGGGACATCCTGACCCGGTTCTTCCCGGCGACGGCGGGCGTCGCGATCGATCACGCCTGGTCGGGGGTGCTCGGCGTGCCGCGCGACTGGGCGGCGACCGTGGGTCTCGACCCGGCGACCGGGCTGGCCTGGGCCGGCGGCTACGTGGGCACCGGCGTGGCCACGACGAACCTGGCCGGGCGCACCCTGACCGACCTGATCCTCGGCAACGAGACCGGGCTGACCCGGCTGCCCTGGGTGAACCACCGGGTGCGCAACTGGGAGCCTGAGCCGTTGCGCTGGCTCGCCGTGCACGCGCTCTACCGGGCGTACTCGTTCGCCGACCACGCGGAGCGCACCCGGCGGCAGACCACCTCGCCGGTCGCGAGTATCGCCGACGTGGTCTCGGGCCGCGGGCACTAGCCGTACTGNTCGCGAGTATCGCCGACGTGGTCTCGGGCCGCGGGCACTAGCCGTACTGCGCCCCTGCCTCTGAACCAATTCGACGGAGATTTTGCCCGAAACGGCCGTTCTGGGGCCCGATAACGTGTTTTAACGCAAAATCTCCGTCGAATTCGCACGAAGGCCCCCGGTCGCACGGCGGTGCGGCCCGGTCGCGGGGAGGGTGCTCGCGGGGCGACGGATGCTGCCGCAACGGCCGGCCGCCGGGTCGCGCCGGACCCGGGCATCCGTCAGCCGCGCCCCTGAACCAATTCGACGGAGATTTTGCCCGAAACGGCCGTTCTGGGGCCCGATAACGTGTTTTAACGCAAAATCTCCGTCGAATTCGCAGGAGGGCGAGGTTCCGGGGGCCGGGCCCGGTGTGGTCTACTCGACGCATGAGCGTTGAACCGGAGGTTGTGCACGAAGCGGTTCGGCTGGCGGATGCGGCCGCGGGCGCCGCCGGGGTGAGCGTGCGGAGCGCCGAACCCGGCGACCTGGCCGCCGTGATCGGACTGTTCGAACGCACCTGGGGAGTCGGCCGCAGCCCCGACCGGTCGATGCTCCTGGCGCTCGACTTCGCCGGCAACACCGTGCTGATCGCCACCGCGGCCGGCAAACCGGTCGGCGCGACCCTCGGCTTCCTCGGCTGGACCGACGGCATCCACCTGCACTCGCACATGTCCGCCGTGGTGCCGTGGCAGCGCAGCAGCGGCGTCGGCTACGCCCTCAAACTCTTCCAGCGCTCGCTCTGCCTGCAGCACGGCATCACCGACATGCGCTGGACGTTCGACCCCCTCATCCGCCGCAACGCCCACTTCAACCTGATCAAACTCGGCGCGGAGGTGGTGCGCTTCCTGCCCGACTTCTACGGCCGCCTTGACGACGTCATCACCGGCAGCGACCGTAGTGACCGCTTCGAAATGCGCTGGCGCATGGACTCCCCGCGGGCACTCCGGGCGCTCGCCGGAACCCCGCAACCGCAGTGGGCGGTGAGCGAGCGGCTGCCGCTCGACGTCGATTTCGAGCGGTTGCGCGCCGACGACCCGGCCGCGGCCGCCCGGCTGCGCGATCAGTCCCGGCGGCTCTTCGACGCGGCGCTCTCGCGCGGACTCCGGCCCGAGCTGAACGCGAACAACGACTACCTCTTCACGACGGATGCCGCCGACCGCCTTCCCGACGCCTGAACCGGCTTCCGAGGCCCCAGCAGGCGCTGAACCCGTCGGACGCGCGCCGCATCAGGGGGACTAGTATTTCGCCATGACAGCGATGAACCCGCCCGGCGGCGTTTCCGCCGCCCGCGAAGCGGCCCAGGCGGCGCTCGCCGCGGCGCGCCAGGCCCAGGCCGATGCGGAGGCCGCCCTGCAGCGGGTGCAGGATGCCGAGGCCGCTGCCGTTCCCGCTCCGTCCGCCCCCGATTCGCCGGCCGAGGCCCCCGCCGCGCCGCCGCCTGCCGTGCCGACCAAGCCCCCCGATTCGCCGGCCGAGGCCCCCGCCGCGCCGCTTCCGGCCACTGCCGGCCCGCTCACCGCCGCGCAGGTCGAGACCATCCGCGCCGGCTACGCCTTCGCCGGGCCGGCACTGGAAATGGGGGCCCTCGTCAACGGCGACGCGCGCCCCGACGTGCCCATTCGCATCCCGTTGGCCATGACCAATAGGCACGGCCTCGTCGCCGGCGCCACCGGCACCGGAAAGACCAAGACCCTCCAGGTGCTGGCGGAGCAGCTCTCCGCCCACGGGGTCGCCGTGTTCGCCGCCGACATCAAGGGCGACCTGTCCGGCATCGCCACGGCGGGCACCCCGAACGAGAGGCTGCTCGCGCGAACGAAGGACATCGGCCAGGACTGGTCCGGCGAGGCGTCGCCCACCGAGTACTTCTCGCTCGGCGGGGTCGGCCGGGGCATCCCGGTGCGCGCCACGGTGGCGGGCTTCGGCCCGCTGCTGCTGAGCAAGGTGCTCGGTCTGAACGACACCCAGGAGTCCAGCCTAGGGCTCGTCTTCCATTACGCCGACCGGGCCGGCCTGCCCCTGCTCGACCTGACCGACCTGCGGGCGGTGCTCGGCTTCCTGATCAGCGATGCCGGCAAGGGCGAACTGACCGGCCTCGGCGGGTTGTCCCCGGCCACCGTGGGCGTCATCCTGCGCGAACTGATCACCTTTGCCGACCAGGGTGCCGACGTGTTCTTCGGCGAACCCGAGATCGACACCCGCGAGTTCCTCCGCACGACGGCGGACGGGCGGGGCATGATCAGCCTGCTCGAGGTGCCCGGCGTCGCCGACAAGCCCGCCCTGTTCTCCACCTTCCTGATGTGGCTGCTGGCCGACCTGTTCAACGACCTGCCCGAGGTGGGCGACCTGGACAAGCCCAAGCTCGTCTTCTTCTTCGACGAGGCGCATCTGCTGTTCAAGGACGCCTCGAAGGATTTCCTCGCCTCGATCACCCAGACCGTGCGGCTGATCCGTTCCAAGGGCGTCGGCATCTTCTTCGTCACCCAGACCCCCAAGGACGTGCCCGGGGAGGTGCTCGCGCAGCTCGGATCCCGGGTGCAGCACCAGCTGCGGGCCTTCACCCCGGATGACGCCAAGGCGTTGCGGGCGACCGTGTCGACCTACCCGAACTCCGGCTACGACCTCGAAGAGGTGCTGACCGGGCTGGGCACGGGCGAGGCGATCGTCACGGTGATGAACGAAAAGGGGGCGCCCAGCCCCGTCGCCTGGACCCGCCTGCGCGCGCCGCGGGGATCGATGGCGCCCACCGCGCCGGAGCAGATCGACGCCGCCGTGGCCGCTTCGCCCCTGTTGGCCGTCTACGGCGCCGCGATCGACCGCGACTCCGCCCGGGAGATGCTGGCCGTGAAGTTGGAAGCGGCGAACCGGGCCGCCGCTGCCGAGCAGGAAGCGCTCGCGCAGGCCAAAACGGCGGCGGCCGCCGAGAAGGCGCAGGACCTCCTCGACGCGAAGGCGGAGAAGGCGCAGAAGAAAGCGCAGGCCGAGTACGACCGGCTGATGCGGCAGACGAAGGGAACGACCCGCACCCGCACGAGTTCCCGCCCGCAGCAGAGCGTGCTCGAGCAGGTGCTCGGATCATCCGTCACCAAATCGATCCTGACCGGCGTCGTGGGCGGCATCTTCGGCACTCGCCGCCGGCGCTGACCGCAGTGAACGCGGCTGACCGCAGTGAGCGCGGCTGACCGCAGTGAGCGCGGCTGACCGCCGCCGACCGCCGCGAGCGCGGCGCCGGCGCTACTCCGCCCGGGTCGGCCGCCGCTCGAACCAGTACAACAGTTCGGGGCGCACCCGGTTGAGGTCCTGCAGGGTCATCGGCTCCGGCACCCGCACGACGGGGGCCGCCAGCTGGTCGACGACGGTTTCCATGGCGCCCTGCGAATAGAACTGGCCGCGCATGCGCAGCAGCAGGCGGCCGTCCGTGCCCGTGACGAAGAGCTGCGGATGCGTGTCGAGCGCCCCGCTCTGGTACAGATCCAGCAGCACGACGCTGCCGATCTCGTCCGTGTCGAAGTTGGTGACGCGGCCCAGGAAGCCTCGTTCCGAGATCCCCTCGCCGTCCACACGGATGACCGTGCGCGAGTAACCGAGGTACGCCAGCGCACAGAGACCGACGAGAACACCCTGGGCGGCGGCGATCGGCTGCCAGGTGCCGGTGGGAATGGTGAGCCAGAAAAGCACCGCGGAGACGGGTGCGACCAGGGCCAGCACGGAGAGCCCGGACTGGAGCAGAACCCGGCCGTAGGGTCGCAGAGCGTGTGTACGCATCCGCAATCCCCCGCTGAATCTCACCCTTGGTTCCCCCTCGCCGGTGTACTCAGATTATCGCTGTTTTGCGGATTCCGCGGCAGCCACCGCTTTGGGGGGCGGCCGTGAATCGGAAGTGGAGGAAGACGGCGCGCCGACACCCGGAAAGACGGCCCGTCGAACGCCCCAAGACGGCCCGCACCCGCCCCGCGGCGCGGCGCGGGAACCGTAGAGTAAGCAGGTGCAATCAAAGTCGGCGCGGACGAGCCGCGCGAGAACGCCGCGGGGCCGGTTGCACCCTGCCCAGGTGGTCACCGCGGGTTTCGCCGTGGCGATCCTGATCGGCACGGGCCTGCTGATGCTGCCGATCGCCTCGCCCGGGCCCGGCGGGGTGTCGTTCCTGGTGGCGGTCTTCACGGCGACCTCGGCGATCTGCGTGACGGGGCTCGTCACCGTCGACACGGCCACGGCCTGGTCAACCTTCGGTCAGGTCGTCATCCTGCTTCTGATCCAGATCGGCGGGTTCGGCATCATGACGTTCGCGTCCGTCATCGGGCTGGCCGTCGTGCGCAAGATGTCCCTGCGCTCGCGCATCACCACGGCGTCGGAGGCTGGCAGCCTCGGCCTCGAAGACGTGCGGGGCCTCATCCTCGGCGTCGTGCGCATCTCCCTGATCGTGGAACTCATCGTCGCGGTGCTCCTCAGCCTGCGATTCCTGATCGGCTACGGCGAGCCCCTCGGCCGAGCGGTCTGGCTCGGGGTGTTCCACTCGGTGTCTTCGTTCAACAACGCCGGCTTCGGCCTGTTCAGCGACAGTCTCATCTCGTATGCCACCGACCCGTTCATCTGCCTTCCCGTTGCCGCCGCCATTATCATCGGCGGCCTCGGGTTCCCCGTGATCATGCAGTTGCGCAAGCACCTTCGGGCGCCGCTGCAGTGGACCATGAACACCCGGATCGTGCTGGTGGGCACGATCGCTCTCCTCGTGCTCGGCACCGTCTACATCACCGCGGTGGAGTGGTCGAACCCGGCCACGCTCGGCCCGCTGGACTGGCCGAGCAAACTCCTGGTGGGGTTCTTCCAGGCGGTGCAGACCCGCACGGCAGGCTTCAACAGCATCGACGTCGGGTCGATGGACTCCGCGAGCCTGCTGGGGATGGATGTGATGATGCTGATCGGTGGCGGCCCGGCCGGAACCGCGGGCGGCATCAAGATCACCACCTTCGCGGTGCTCTTCTTCATCATGCTGACCGAGATCCGCGGCGAGGTGGCGGTGAACGTGTTCGGCAAGCGCCTCTCGCGGGCCGTGCACCGCCAGGCGATCACGATCGTGCTCCTGGCCGTCGCCGTGATCACGGTATCCACCGTGGCCCTGATGCTGCTCACCGATTTCAGTCTCGACCAGCTCCTGTTCGAGGTGATCTCCGCCTTCGGCACCGTGGGCATGTCGACCGGCATCACCGCCAGCATGCCCGTCGCGGGTCAGGTCATCCTGATGCTGCTCATGTTCATCGGCCGGCTTGGGCCGATCGCGTTCGCGTCGGCTCTGGCCCTGCGAGAGCGCCGCACCACGTACGAATTACCGAAGGAGAGGCCCATCATTGGCTAAGTTTTCCCTGTTCGGGCACAACCAGCCCGCCCGCCTGGCGGAGGCCGACTCCGTCGTCGTGATCGGCCTGGGCCGGTTCGGCAGCTCGCTGGCGCTGGAGCTGATGGCCAGCGGCACCGAGGTGCTCGGCATCGACGGAGACGAGGAGATCGTGCAGGCGCACAACCGCCTGCTCACCCACGTCGTCCGCGCTGACTCCACCAAGGAGGAAACCCTCCGGCAGCTCTCGGTGCCCGAGTTCAGCAGTGCCGTCGTCGCCATCGGCGGCGACATCCAGGCGAACATCCTGACCGCGTCCCTGCTGCTGAAGCTCGGCATCCCCAACATCTGGGCGAAGGCTGTCAACGACCCGCACGGTGAGATCCTGCGCCAGATCGGAGTCTCCCACGTGATCTACCCCGAAAAGGACATGGGCAAGCGGGTCGCCCACCTCGTGCGCGGGGTGATGCAGGACTACATCGAGATCGACGAGAACTTCGCCCTGGTGAAGACGAGCCCGCCGAAGGAGATCATCGGCGTGCCGCTGGGGCAGTCGAGCGTGCGCACCATCCACGGCGTCACCGTCACCGCGTTCCACCGCCCGGGCGACGGCTGGAGCTACACGACCCTCGACACGCGGCTCGAAGCCGACGACGTCATCCTGATCGCCGGCGATGTGCGCAAGGTGGAGGCCTTCTCCCGGCTGACCTGAGGCCCACGGATGCCGCCGGCCGGCGACCCCGTCGGCGACCAGTTCGGCTGCCGCTCGGTCCGCCGCTCCGTCCGCCGCTCGGGCCCCGCTCGCCATCCGCCTGCCATCCGCCTGGCGGTGCCATGATGGCCCCATGAACTCCCCGGCACGGCCACCGTCCCCCTTCGCCGTCGAGACCCGCGGCCTCGTGAAGCGCTTCGGCGGCACGGTCGCGCTGGCCGGCGTCGACCTGGCCATCCCGGCGGGCAGCATCTTCGGCGTGATCGGCCCGAATGGCGCGGGCAAGACCACCACGATGCGGCTGCTGCTGGACATCATCCGTCCCACCTCGGGCCACCTCCGGGTGCTGGGAGAAGACCCTCGCGCCGGCGGGCCGAGGCTCCGCAGCCGGATCGGTTTCCTGCCCGGTGAGGTCTCCCTGCCGGGCCAGCTGACCGCCCGGCGGGTGCTGACGGACTTCGCGCGGATCAGCGGCCCGGTCGAGCCCGGGCGGGTCGACGAGCTGGCCGAGCGGCTCGGGCTCGACCTGGACCGGCGCGTGCGGCAGCTGTCCAAGGGCAACCGGCAGAAACTCAGCCTGGCGCAGGCGTTCCTGCACCGGCCGCGACTGCTCGTGCTCGACGAACCCACCAGCGGACTCGACCCGCTCGTGCAGCAGGAGTTCCAGGCCATGGCCCGGGAGGCCGCCGCGAACGGCCAGACGGTCTTCCTCAGTTCGCACGTGCTCAGCGAGGTGCAGGACACGGCCGACTCCGTCGCCATCCTGCGCCGGGGCCAGGTGGTGAAGACGGCCACCGTCACCGAGCTCCGCGAATCCGCCGTGCGCCACCTGCGAGTCGTCACCGAGGGCCTGACCGTGGCCGAGGCGCTCGAACGACTCTCACGGATGCCCGGGGTCGGCGGCGTCACCGCCCGCACCGTCGATCGTCCGGCCGGGTCGCTCCGGGTCGCCCCGGGTCGCCCCGTCCTTCACCGGAGCGTCCGGCACTCCCGCGGTCGTCGAATGCCGCGGCACGCTCGCCGGTCCCGTGCAGCCGTTCGTCGCCGCCGTCGCCGTGCTGTCCCTGCTCGACCTGAGCCTGGAGGAACCCAACCTGGATGAAGCCGTGCTGGCGCTCTACTCCGAGGCGCCGGGGTCTGAGCCGCCGAGGTCTGAGCACCCGGCCTCTGAGCCGCCGAGGTCTGAGCACCCGGCCTCTGAGCCGCCGAGGTCCGAGCACCCGGCCTCCGAGCCCGGGGGGTGACTCCCGTGGCTAGCCGGATGCCCCTCTTCACGAAGGCGGCCCGGGACTCCTGGGCCGGCCTGCTCGGCTGGGTCCTGGCCATCGTGGTGTCCACGCTGGTGTACCTGCCGCTGTATCGCACCTTCGGTTCCTCGGCCATCCTCGACGACCTCATCAAGAGCATGCCGCAGGCGATGATCAGGGCGCTCAACTACGACCTGATCGCCACCGGCGCCGGCTACGTGCAGGCCACGATCTTCGGCCTGATCGGCTTCATCTTCCTGACGATCGCCGCGGTGAGCTGGGGCGCGCAGGCGGTCGGCGGCGACGAGGAGTCCGGTCGGCTCGAACTCACCCTCGCCCACGCGGTCACCCGCACCCAGATCGTGCTCGAGCGCGCGCTGGCCCTGGTCCTGCAGGTCCTCGTCCTCGCGGGAGTCACCCTGGTCATGGTGCTGCTGCTGAACGGCCCGGCGAATCTGAACGTCGATCCGGTCAAGGCGGTGGGGACATCCGTCGTCTTCGCGGCACTCACGCTTCTGTCGGGTGCCGTCGCGCTCGCCGTGGGGGCGTGGACCGGTCGCCGCCTGCCCGCCCTCGTCGCGGGCTCGGGGATCGCGGTGCTCGGCTATGCCCTGAACGGGATCGGCAACCAGAACCCCGACCTGGAATGGCTGCACCGGTACTCGCCCTACAACTGGGCGTTCGGCGACCAGCCGCTGCTCGATGGGGTCGACTGGGGCGCGGTGGCCCTGCTTTCCGGCCTCAGCCTGCTGCTCGTGGCGCTCGCCGTGGTCGGCCTGAACCGGCGGGACATCTCCGCCTGATCCCGGGTCGCGCTCGCAGGGTGCCGCCGTGCCCGTGCCGCCGTGCCGTGCCGTGCCGCCGTGCCGTGCCGCCGTGCCGTGCCGCCGTGCCGTGCCGCCGTGCCGTGCCGCCGTGCC
>NZ_SOGU01000029.1:0-37731 GCF_004403275.1 Cryobacterium sp. TMT4-10 | reverse complement strand
TGCGCGGTGCCGGTGCGCGGTGCCGGTGCGCGGTGCCGGTGCGCGGTGCCGGTGCGCGGTGGGCGCGCGGCGGGCGCGCCCGTGCAGCCCGGTCAGCCCGGGTCCCTCTGCATAACTCCTGCAGATTCGCGCCGCGACGGATGCGCATCCGCGGAATTCCAGGGCCGGCCCAGGCCGGCGAGACCGAATTGCATGAGTTATGCAGCGGTGCGCTCGGCCACCGGGGGGGCTAACTCAGGAAAACCGGGTGCGATGGGCACCCGGCACCCGGATCAGTGCGGCGACGTACGGATGCCGCGGCGGATCTCCTGAGTTAGCCGCACGGGCCGGTCGGCGAGGCGCCCGCCCGGCGAGGCGAGGCGACCCGCCGCTCCGCCGCTCCGCCGACCCGCTGCTCCGCCGGCGAACCCGCCCTGCGACTACCCGGCGAAGGGGTCCGGGGTGAGGGTGTACTTCGTGGAGAGGTATTCGTGGATGCCCTCGAGTCCGCCCTCACGGCCCAGACCGGACTGCTTGACCCCGCCGAACGGAGCCGCCGCGTTGGAGACGACACCGAGGTTGAGGCCCATCATGCCCGTCTGCAGGCGCTCGATCATCCGCTGGCCGCGGGCCAGGTCCTGGGTGAACACATAGCTGACCAGCCCGTATTCGGTGTCGTTGGCGATGCGCACGGCGTCGTCCTCGTCCACGAACGGGGTGATCGCCAGGACCGGTCCGAAGATCTCCTCGTGCAGGATGTTGCTGCCCGGCGTGACGCCGGAGATCACGGTGGGCTGGTAGAAGGTTCCGATGCCGTCGATGGCGGAGCCGCCGGTGAGGAGCGTCGCGCCCCGGTCCACGGCATCCTGGACCAGCGCGTCAGCCTTGGCGACCGCGGCCTCGTTGATCAACGGGCCGATGTTGACACCGGCCTCGGTGCCGCGTCCCACCGTGAAGTCGTTGACGCGCTCGGTGACCCGGCGGGCGAACTCCTCCGCGATCGACTCGTGCACGATGAACCGGTTCGCTGCCGTGCAGGCCTGGCCCACGTTGCGGAACTTGGCGGCGATCGCGCCTTCGACGGCCTTGTCCAGGTCGGCGTCCTCGAACACGACGAACGGGGCGTTGCCACCGAGTTCCATCGAGGTGCGCAGCACGCCCTGCGCGGACTGCTGGATCAGCTTCTGGCCGACCGGCGTGGAGCCCGTGAAGCTGAGCTTGCGCAGTCGGGGGTCGGCGATGATCGGGTCGGACACCGCGCCCGAGGTCGACGTCGTGATGACGTTCACGACGCCGGCCGGGAGTCCGACCTCCTCAAGCAGTTTCACGAAGTAGAGGGTGGTCAACGGGGTGAGCGCGGCCGGCTTGATCACGACGGTGCAGCCCGCGGCGAGCGCCGGGGCGATCTTGCGGGTCGCCATCGCGAGCGGGAAGTTCCAGGGGGTGATCAGGAAGCACGGCCCGACCGGGTGCTGGGACACGATCATGCGGCCCGTGCCCTCGGGGTTGGTGCCGTAACGGCCCGTGACGCGCACGGCCTCCTCGCTGAACCAGCGCAGGAACTCGCCGCCGTAGGCCACCTCGCCGTATGCCTCGGAGAGCGGCTTGCCCATCTCGATCGTCATCAGCAGGGCGAATTCGTGCTTGCGCTCCTGCATCAGGTCGAAGGCCCGGCGCAGGATCTCGCCGCGAACGCGCGGCGGGGTGGCGGCCCAGCTGGCCTGCGCGTCGACGGCGGCGTCGAGGGCGGCGGCGCCATCCGCGACCCCGGCGCTGGCAATGGTCTTGATGACCTTGCCGGTGGCCGGGTCGTGCACAGTGAGGGTCGCCCCGTCGGCGGCCGGCACCCACTCGCCGTTGATGAACAGTTCGTTGGGAACGTGCTGGAGCAGCTCCGCTTCGGTCACGTGCGTCATTGGTTCTCCCATGGTCGTGTCTTCCCGTCGGTTGACGGTGAAATTCTATCCAAGCCACCGGCTCCGGGTGCGTCCCGGGATTCCGGAGCGCGGCGCATCCGTCGGCCGGCCGCCGGCGCGTCGCCCGGCAGTCAGGTTCCGAACAGGGGCAGCAGCATCCCGCCGGCCATCATCGTCATCGCGAGCGCCATGCTCACGTGCTGGGCTGCCTCCAGCCTGTCAGCAACCGCGATCCCCCGCGACCCCGCCGCGCGCCGCGCCGACCGAACGGCGCTGACCGCCAGGGCGACGGATGCCGCGGCCGCCAGACCGCCGAGCAGCAGTCCGCCCGCTCCGGACAGCGCCAGGCCGTGCCCGCCGTGTGCCGCCGCGTGCACCGCGCTGTGCACCACGCCGTGCAGCACGCCGTCGCTGGCGGGGCTGCCCGCGGCGACCAGCCCCGCCGGGCCGGATGCGGTGACGGATGCGACGGTACCGGCACCTGTACCAGTAGCGGCCGGCAGCATGGCGACCCACATCACGGCCATCAGCAGCAGGGCTGTGGCATGGTGCGCGGCCGCGACTCGCCGTCGCCGGTCGAGCAGGGCCAGCAGCGCCGCGGCGACCATCAGCGCGACCCAGGCCAGCGGGTGCAACCCGGGCGTCCCCGGCAGGACCATGTCCACGGTCGAGGCCGCCATGAGCACCATGGCGGGCACGGCCACGAGGGTGCGGCCGGGTCCGCGCAGCGCGGCCAGCGCGCACACGACGCCCAGGCCGGCCGCCACGATGGCAGCGACCACGCACACGGACACGGACACCCAGATCGCACTCATTAGACCCCAAGATAGGGCGGTCTCGCCCGGGAGTCTTGCCTGTCGGCGCACGGATCCAGGGCGCCAGCGCACGGGTGTCTCACTCGTCCGGAGTTCCAGCGCGCCAGCGCACGCGTGTCTCACTCACCCGGAGTTCCGGCGCGCCAGCGCACGGTGGCCAACTCAGGAGATTCGCCATGAGACCCGGTTGCCGCCGCACTCGTCCGGGCGGAATCGGCCGCCCGCGACCGAATCTCCTGAGTTAGCCCCGGGAGGCAACGCATAACTCCTGCAATTCGGCCTCCGCCGCGGCAGGGTCCCCCGAAAATCCGCGGAAGTTGCTGCGCGGCCCGGCAATCTGCAGGAGTTAGCACGGGCGAAGGTTACGGGAGGTGGGAGGAGGCATGGGCGAGGGCGAGGGCGAGCGCGAGGGCATGGGCATGGGCGAGGGCGAGGGCATGGGCGACGGCGACGGCGACGGCGACGCGGGGCCGCGGGGCCGCGGGGCCGCGGGTGCGAGAATGGCGACGTGTCGACGCCAACGAGTGAGATCAGCCAGCCCGCTGCGAAAGCGGTGCCGCATTCGCAGACCCTGTCCCGCGGCATCCGTGTGCTGGAGATTCTGGCGGACTCCGACACGCCCCTGACCATCGCCGAGGTGGCCGCCGCCCTCGGCGTGCACCGCTCGATCGCCTATCGAATCCTGCGCACGCTCGAAGACCACGGGGTCGTGATCCGGGATGCCGCCGGCGCGGTCCGACTCGGCCCGAGGATGGCCGCACTCGCCCGCGGCGTCTCCCGGGGCCTGCAGTCCGCGGCGCTGCCCGAACTGACGAGCGTCGCCAACGACCTAGGCATGACGGCGTTCGTCGCCGTGCTCGACCGGCGGGAGGTCGTCACCCTGGTCAGCGTCGAACCCAGGCAGGCGCATGCGACGGTCGCGCAGCGCCCGGGCACGCGGCATCCGCTCGATCGCGGGGCGCCGGCCATCGCCATCCAGTCGGTGCTCTCCGCTGACGAGTGGGCCGGGCTGGGCGACGAGGCGCGCCGCAGCGAGGCGCACTCCGTGCGAGAACGGGGCTTCGCCACCAGCCACGACGAGGTCATCCCGGGGCTGGCGTCGGTCGCCGTGCCGCTGACGGTTCCGGGCGAGGCGCCGGCAGCCCTCGCCGTGGTCTACCTCGGCACCGGGCGCAGCGCCGCCGAGATCGGCGCCCGGCTCACGGCTGCGGCCGCCGCCATCACCGCCGACCTGCGTTAGGCGCCCAGACTTCCAGCGGCCCGGTCCCGCGGCATCCCGCAGCATCCGGTCGGGGCCCGCGCCCTCGACCGGCATTCCGCCCGGCACGCCCGGCACGCCCGGCACGCCCGCCCGCAGCATCCGGTCGGGGTCCGCCCCGTCGACCGGCATTCCGCCCGGCACGGCCAGCGGCCCGCACACCCCGCCGGGCTACCGGCCGCCCCAGGCCACCTCGCCCAGAATCCCCTTTGGATAATATACGATCTGTGATACCGTTCTGGAATCGCGCGAGATCGCGCATGAACCCGCAGTGAATTGCAGCTGACACAGCACTCACACAGCACAGACCGCAGTGAAATACGAAGGAGTATTCCATGGCATTGACGACCGATCACACCCAGGCCGAGAACAGGACGAACGCCAAACGGCGCGAGGAACGCCGCGTCCTGGCCGGCACGATGGTGGGCACCACCATCGAGTGGTACGACTTCTTCATCTACGCGCAGGCGGCCGGCCTCGTGCTGGCCGGGCTGTACTTCGCCCCGCTCGCCAATGACAACGCCGGTCTGGCGCAGCTGATCGCCTGGGCGTCCCTCGGCATCAGCTTCCTGTTCCGCCCGCTGGGCGCCGTGGTCGCCGGGCACCTGGGCGACCGCCTCGGCCGCAAGGCCATGCTCGTGCTCACCCTCGTCATCATGGGCGCGGCCACCGCGCTGATCGGCCTTCTGCCGACCTTCGAGCAGATCGGCGTCTGGGCACCGATCCTGCTCATCCTGCTGCGCATCCTGCAGGGCTTCTCGGCCGGCGGCGAGTGGGGCGGAGCCGCGCTGATGAGCGTCGAGCACGCCCCGGTCAACCGCCGCGGATTCTTCGGGGCCTACCCGCAGATCGGCGTGCCGACCGGACTCATCCTGGCGACCGGCGTGATGCTGCTCGTCACCTCCTCGATGAGCGAGGAAGCCTTCCTCTCCTGGGGCTGGCGCACCCCGTTCCTCGTCTCCCTGCTGCTGATCATCGTCGGCTTCGTCATCCGCCGCTCCGTCGACGAAAGCCCCGTCTTCCAGGAGATGCAGGACCGCAAGAAGGAATCGGCCGCCCCGCTGCGCCAGCTCTTCTCCGACCACTGGCGCCAGGTCATCCTGACCGCCCTGATCTTCATCGCCAACAACGCGGCCGGTTACCTCCTGATCGCGTTCTTCTCCTCCTACGCCACGAAGCCGGTCGAGGCCGGCGGCCTGGGCATGGAACGCTCCCCGGTGCTGCTCGCCAGCACCATCGCCGCCGTGTTCTGGCTCGCGTCGACGATGTTCGGCGGCATCCTCTCCGACCGGATCGGCCGCATCCGCACCTTCCAGTTCGGCTACGGCTGGCTGTTCATCTGGGCGATCCCGATGTTCCTGCTGATCGACACCGGCAACATCCTCTGGTTCACGGTCGCGCTCGTGGTCCTGGCCAGCGGCCTCGGCTTCTCCTACGGACCGCAGGCCGCCCTGTACGCGGAGATGTTCCCGGCCCAGGTGCGCTACTCCGGCGTCTCCATCGGCTACGCCCTCGGCGCCATCCTCGGCGGCGCCTTCGCCCCGCTGATCGCACAGCTGCTGCTGGACGAGACCAGCTGGTCCCCGTCGATCGGCATCTACATCATGGTGCTCGCCACCATCTCCTTCATCGCCGTGACCGCGGTGAAGGAGACCCGCGGAGTGCCGCTCGGCATCTCCCAGCACGACTAGACCCGACCAGTACGACTAGACCCGACCAGCACGACCAGCACCACCCGCACCACCAGCACCACCCGCACCACCAGCACCACCCGCACCACCCGCACGACCAGACGCGACACACGCCAGCACGACGAGAAGGGCCGCCGCACTTGACGACATCACCCACATCCGCCAGCACCCTCGGGACGCCGGGCAAGATCATCGCCCTGCACCTGAACTACCCGAGCCGGGCCGCCCAGCGCGGCCGCACACCCAGCCAGCCGTCCTATTTCCTCAAGCCGGCGTCGTCGCTCAGTTCCAGCGGCGCGCCGGTCGAGCGGCCGGCCGGATGCGAGTTGCTGGTGTTCGAGGGCGAGATCGCGCTGGTCATCGGGCGCCGCACCCGCGGCGTCCCACCCGAGGACGGCTGGGCGGCGGTCTCCCACGTCACGGCGGCCAACGACTTCGGCGTGTACGACCTGCGCCACGCGGACAAGGGCTCGAACCTGCGCTCGAAGGGCGGGGACGGTTTCACCCCGGTCGGCCCGGCGCTGCTGTCGGCGCAGGACCTCGACCCGGCCGCGCTGCGCATCCGCACCTGGGTGAACGGCACCCTCGCCCAGGAGGACACGACCGCCGACCTGCTCTTCGGGTTCGGCCGGCTCGTGGCCGACCTGTCCCAGCTGATCACCCTCGAACCCGGCGACCTGATCCTCACCGGCACGCCCGCCGGATCCTCGGTGGTCGTGCCCGGCGACACGGTCGAGGTCGAAGTGGATGCCCCGGGCGCGCCGGGAGCGCCGAGCACCGGCCGCCTGGTCAGCCCGATCACGGCGGGATCGGTGCCGTTTCAGGACTTCGGGGCGAAGCCGCTGGTCGACGATCTGCAGCGCACCGAGGCCTGGGGGTCGGCCGAGGCGGCCGGGCTCGCCCCGGCATCCGTCGCCGCGCCGGCGTTCGACCTCACGGCCGAGCTGAAGGCCCGGATCAACAGCGTCGGCACCGCCACCCTCAGCGCCCAGTTGCGCAAGAGGGGCCTCAACGCCGTGTCGATCGACGGCCTGGGGTCCACCCGGCCGGACGCCCGCCTGGTCGGCCGGGCCCGCACCCTGCGGTACATCCCGGCCCGGGAGGACCTGTTCGAGTCGCACGGCGGCGGGTACAACGCCCAGAAGCGCGCGTTCGACTCGCTCGGCACCGACGACGTGCTCGTGATCGAGGCCCGCGGCGAGCTGGGCACGGGCACGGTCGGCGACATTCTGGCCCTGCGCGCCCAGGTGCGCGGCGCCGCCGGGATCGTGACGGATGGCGGCGTGCGCGACCTCGCGGCCGTCACCGCCCTCTCCATCCCCACTTACCACGCCGGACCGCACCCGGCCGTGCTCGGACGCCGGCACGTGCCGTGGGACACCGACCTGACCATCGCCTGCGGCGGCGCCTCCGTGCAGCCCGGCGACGTGATCGTGGGCGACGCGGACGGGGTGCTCGTGATCCCGCCGCACCTGGTCGAGGAGGTCGTGGCCGCCGCCATCGTGCAGGAGCACGAGGAGACGTTCATCGCCGCCATGGTCGCGGCCGGGCACGGCGTCGACGGGCTCTACCCGATGAACGCGGACTGGAAGGCGCGCTTCCGGGACTGGGCGAAGGAGCAGGCATGACGATCTCGACCGGCGCCCAGACCACGGATGCGTCCCTGAGCAAGGCGCAGCTCGCCCACCAGTGGATCCGGGAGCGCATCACCGACGGCAGCTTCAGCCCGGGCTACCGCCTCGTGCTCGGGCAGATCGCCCGCGAGCTGGGCGTCAGCACGGTGCCGGTGCGGGAGGCCATCCGTTTGCTGGAGGCCGAAGGCCTGGTCACGTTCGAGCGCAACATCGGCGCCCAGGTGGCCATGCTCGACGCCACCGAATACGTCTACACGATGCAGACCCTCGGCCTGGTCGAGGGCTACGCCACGGCGCTGTCCGCGCCGCTGATGGACGCGGACACGCTCGAACGCGCCCGGCTGATCAACGCGGAGATGGCCGACTGCCTGGACCACTTCGACCCGGTCAGTTTCACCCGGCTCAACCGCGACTTCCACTCGGCCCTGTTCGAGGCGTGCCCGAACGCGCACGTCCTCGATCTGGTGCACCGCGGCTGGAGCCGGCTCGGCACCCTGCGCGAATCGACGTTCAGTTTCGTGCCCGGCCGCGCCCAGGAGTCGGTCGCCGAACACGCGGCCCTGCTCGACCTGATCGAGAACGGGGCCGACCCCCTGCAGGTCGAACTCGCCGCGCGCAACCACCGGCTCGGCACCCTCGACGCCTTCCTGGCCCGGCAGCACCCCGCCGCCGCCGCATCCGCAGCAGCACCCGCACCCGCACCCGCACCCGCCTAACCCACCTCTACCTGTTCCCGTTCCCGTCGAGAGTGCCCGTTGCACCGGTCACTCTCGACCGGAACGGGAACACTCACCGGGTCTTGAACGACTTGACCACACTTGCTCCGAAGGGAAAAACAATGAAGTTCCGCACCGACCCGAGCCAGATCAAGGGCTCCATCGCGCCGCTGATGAGCCCGTTCACCGCCGACGGCGCCGTCGACCACGCCGGACTCACCAACCTGGTGAACTGGCAGCTCGCCTCCGGCACCCACGGCATCTCGCTCGGCGGCTCCACCGGCGAGCCGAGCTCGCAGACCATCGCCGAGCGCGCCGCCGCCATCCGCACGGTCGCCGCCGCGATCGGCGACCGGGTGCCCTTCATGCCCGGCACCGGTTCCGCCAAGCTCGACGAGACCCTCGAGCTGACCGCCGCGGCCCGGGACGCCGGCGTCGACGCCGCCCTGATCATCACCCCCTACTACGCCCGGCCCACCCAGGAAGCCCTCTACGTCTGGTACAAGACCGTCGCCGAGGAGTTCCCGGACCTGCCGATCGTGGCCTACAACGTGCCCAGCCGCACCGCCGTGGACATCGCCCCGGAGACCATCAATCGGCTCTACCGCGACTTCGACAACTTCGTCGGCGTCAAGGAGACCACCAAGGACTTCGAGCACTTCTCCCGGGTGCTGCAACTCTGCGGCCCCGAGCTGCTGGTCTGGAGCGGCATCGAACTGCTCTGCCTGCCCCTGATGGCCCTCGGCGGCATCGGCTACATCAGCGCCACCAGCAACATCGCGCCGGTCGCGCACGTCGAGATGTACAACGCATGGATGGCCGGCGACATCGAGACGGCCCGCCGCATCCACTATGGCCTGCACCCCCTCGTCGACCTGCTCTTCGTCGAGACCAACCCGGCACCGGGCAAGTGGGTGCTCGAACAGCGCGGCCTGATCGAGAGCGGCTTCGTGCGCCCACCGCTGATCACCCCGACGGATGCGGGCATCGCGAAGATGAAGACGCTCCTGGCCGCCGGCGAACCGTACCTCTCCCCCGTCGACGGCTTTCAGGTCGCCGGCTTCACCCCGAAGGCGGCCTGAGCCATGACCGAGACAGTCCAGACAGCGCCAGCCACCGCAACGGCGACGGCGACCGCAACGGCGACGGCGACCACGCCGGTCAGCCGGCACGTGCCCGAAAACCTGCCCACCCGCATCCAGCACTTCATCGGCGGACGCTTCGTCGACAGCGTCTCCGGGGCGACCTTCGATGTGCTCGACCCGGTGTCGAACCAGACCTACGCCACCGCCGCCGCCGGCCAGAAGGAAGACATCGACCTCGCCGTCGCCGCCGCGACCGAAGCCTTCGTCAACGGCCCGTGGCCCGGCATGAAGCCGCGCGAGCGCTCCCGCATCCTGAACAAGATCGCGGATGCCGTCGAGGCCCAGGACGCCCGCCTCGCCGAACTCGAGACGTTCGACACCGGCCTCCCGATCACCCAGGCCCTGGGCCAGGCGAAGCGCGCGGCGGAGAACTTCCGTTTCTTCGCCGACCTGATCGTGGCGCAGACCGACGACACCTACCAGGTGCCGGGCAGCCAGATCAACTACGTCTTCCGCAAGCCGGTCGGCGTGGCCGGACTGATCACCCCGTGGAACACCCCCTTCATGCTGGAGAGCTGGAAGCTCGCCCCCGCGCTGGCCTCCGGCTGCACGGTCGTGCTCAAGCCAGCCGAGTTCACGCCGCTGTCGGCGAGCCTGTGGGCCGAGATCTTCCGCGCCGCCGGGCTGCCCGACGGGGTGTTCAACCTGGTCAACGGGCTCGGTGAAGAGGCCGGCGACGCGCTGGTCAAGCATCCGGATGTCCCCCTCATCTCGTTCACCGGCGAGACGACCACGGGCCAGACCATCTACCGCAACTGCGCCGCGAACCTCAAGGGCATGTCGATGGAGCTCGGCGGCAAGTCCCCGGCCGTCGTCTTCGCCGACGCCGACCTCGATGCCGCGCTCGACTCGACCCTGTTCGGGGTGTTCTCGCTCAACGGCGAGCGCTGCACTGCCAGCAGCCGGATCCTGGTGGAACGCCCCATCTACGAGGACTTCTGCGACCGCTACGCGGCCCGCGCAGCCAACATCGTGGTCGGCGACCCGCACGATCCGAAGACCGAGGTCGGCGCGCTCGTGCACCCCGAGCACTACGCGAAGGTGATGAGCTACGTCGAGATCGGCAAGTCCGAGGGCCGGCTGCTCGCCGGTGGCGGTCGCCCGGAGAACCTGCCGGAGGGCAACTACGTCTCCCCGACCGTGTTCGCGGATGTCGCCCCGACCGCCCGCATCTTCCAGGAGGAGATCTTCGGACCCGTCGTGGCGATCACCCCGTTCGACACCGACGAGGAGGCCCTCGAGCTGGCCAACGGCGTCAAGTACGGCCTGGCCGCCTACATCTGGACCAGCAACCTCACCCGGGCGCACACCTTCGCGCAGTCGATCGAGGCCGGCATGGTCTGGCTCAACTCGCACAATGTGCGGGACCTGCGCACCCCGTTCGGCGGGGTGAAGGCCTCCGGTCTCGGCCACGAGGGCGGCTACCGGTCGATCGACTTCTACACCGAGCAGCAGGCCGTGCACGTGACCCTCGGGTCCGTGCACACCGCCCGCTTCGGCGCGCACTAACCCCCTTCCGATCGCGTGAGGGGTCCCATATCGACCTTCCTTGGCCCTGCGAAGGTCGATTTGGGACCCCTCACCTACGCCAACCGACTGAAACTCAACGAGGAGGATTCCATGACCACCACCCCCATCCCCACGCCCACCGCGACCCCGCCGGACATCCTGCGCTGCGCCTACATGGACATCGTCGTCACCGACCTGGCCCGCTCGCGCGCGTTCTACGTCGACGTGCTCGGCCTCGTCGTGACCGAGGAGAGCGACACCGAAATCTACCTGCGCAGCTTCGAGGAGTTCATCCACCACAACCTCGTGCTGCGCCAGGGCCCCGTCGCCGCCGTCGCCGCGATGGCGTTCCGGGTGCGCGCCCCCGAAGATGTGGGCCTGGCCGAGGCCTGGTACCAGGAGCTCGGCTGCCGCACCGAGCGCCGCACGAACGGGTTCGTCAAGGGCATCGGAGACTCCGTGCGGGTCGAGGACCCGCTCGGCTTCCCCTACGAGTTCTTCTACTCCGTGGAGCACGTCGAACGCCTCGCCTGGCGCTACGACCTGCAGGGCCCCGGCGCCCTGGTGCGCCTGGACCACTTCAACCAGGTCACCCCCGACGTGGGACGCGGCCGCGGCTACCTCGAGGACCTCGGCTTCCGGGTCACCGAAGACATCCAGGACGATGACGGCGTCACCTACGCGGCCTGGATGCGCCGCAAGGACACCGTGCACGACACCGCCCTGACCGGCGGCGACGGCCCGCGGATGCACCACATCGCCTTCTCCACGCACGAGAAGCACAACATCATCTACATCTGCGACAAGCTCGGCGCCCTGCGGATGTCCGACGTGATCGAGCGCGGCCCGGGCCGCCACGGCGTCTCGAACGCGTTCTACCTCTACCTGCGCGACCCCGACGGCCACCGGGTGGAGATCTACACGCAGGACTACTACACCGGCGACCCGGACAACCCCGTCGTCACCTGGGACGTGCACGACAACCAGCGCCGCGACTGGTGGGGCAACCCGGTCGTGCCCAGCTGGTACACGGATGCCTCGCTCGTGCTCGACCTGGACGGCAACCCGCAGCCGGTGATCGCCCGCACCGAGTCCAGCGAGATGGCCGTCACGGTCGGCGCCGACGGCTTCTCGTACACCCGTAAGGACGACGTCGAGCACGGCTTCAAGCTGGGCAACACGCTCTAGCGGCCCACTCCGGCCGCCCGTTCCGGCCGCTCCCCGTCTCGTGAGTGTGCCCGTTCCGGTCGAGAGTGCCCGTTGGAACGGGCACTCTCGACCGGAACGGGCACTATCGGGGGCGGACTGCGGGCGGGTCAGACTCTGCGGAGAGGGTGGGGCGGAGCGGGTCAGCGGGTCAGACTGTGCGGAGCTCGCCGCGCACGATCGAGTCGCCGGAGTGCGCCGGGTTGCCGTCGTCGGGCTCGGCGGACACGTCGACCAGCGGGAACTCGGACAGGTCCACTCCGTCCGGAATGGCGAAGTGGCCACTGTCACCGTCGAGCAGGCCGATGCTGATCAGCCCGGACGCGTCCGACTTGATCAGCCACACTTCCCGGAGCCCGGCATCCGTCGCCCCGGTGACATCGACCACCACCTCGCGGTGGCCATCGGCCGTCTTCTCGACCTGGGCGACGCCGCTGGCCGTCCAGCCGGGGAACGGGTCCAGTTCGGCCGTCGCAATCACCGGTGCCGGGGCCTGTTGCCGGAGGGATTCCCACCAGATTCCGCCGCCGATTCCTCCGACGAGGCCGACGATTCCCGCCGCCACCGCCACGGGCAGCCAGACCCGGCGACGACGGTGACGGGCGTGCGATCGCGACCCGGCCCCGATATCGGTGACGGATGCCGACTGTCCCGCCTGGTCAGGACCAGGGGTCGGTCCAGGCTCGGCTACGGCGGCGCGCTCGGGCTCGGGCTCGGCAGTTGCCGACGGCTCGGCTCTCGCTCCCGGCTCGGCAGGCTCTGCAGCTGCGGACGGCTCGGACTCCGCTCCCGGTTCGGCGAGCTCGGCCGGCTCGGCAGGTTCGGTGAGCGCGGCCGGCTCGGCCTCCGCTACCGGCTCGGCCGGCTCGGCCGGCTCGGCCGGCTCGGCCGCCGAAGCGTAGTCGGCGAGCCGCGGCGACGCGGCAACGGCGTCGGTCAGGCCGAGTGCGGAGTGGATCCGCCCCCAGACCTGGTCGCCGGGCTCGACGAGTCGCACTGTGCGGACGGACCGGCCGACGGCCACCGTGTGCTGGAGCGAGATCAGTTCCAGGGCGCACTCGGGGCTTCGCCCGGGGCGGGGGTGCAGCCGGTGAGCAGCACGAGAGCCACAGCGAGCGCTGGGATGCTGCCCGCTGTGGCTCTCATGGTGTCTGTTCCTCGTCCGGCGGGTGTCAGCGGCGGGCGCCGGCGGCGCGGCGC
The DNA here is from genome assembly GCF_004403275.1 of Cryobacterium sp. TMT4-10. Classification (NCBI taxonomy): domain Bacteria; kingdom Bacillati; phylum Actinomycetota; class Actinomycetes; order Micrococcales; family Microbacteriaceae; genus Cryobacterium; species Cryobacterium sp. TMT4-10. The sequence continues at coordinate 24,662 of NZ_SOGU01000029.1, read as the reverse complement.
ATGCCGACAACGGCTGCGGCGACGAGCCCCATCATGAGGGCCGCGAAACCGCCGACCATCAGTCCGGTCGATTTGCCGGTCTGGTTGGTGGCGACGAGGCCGCCCTCACCGGCGGGGATGCTGTCCGGGTTCGAGTGGAGCCCGTTGATCGTCTGCACGGCGAGCGCCAGGTTTTTGTCGGTCAGGCTGCCCCAGGCGTAGACGATCGTGTTCGTGCCCTCGGCGACGTTGACGTCTGCCGGGCCGATCACCGGGTCGGTGGTTCCGGTCGCGGCGACGGCGGCCGAGATGGTGCCGGCCGGCAGCACGAGCATCGACTCGTTCGGGTTCACCAGATTGGTGATCGCCGCGGCGCCGTTGGCCAGGACGTCGACCGCGGGGGCGGCGGCCACGTGGCGAACCGTCAGACGGCCCTCACCGGCGGCGAGCTGCGAGATGTCGTTGGTGAACAGCGTCGCGGTGGGTTTGCCGTCCGCCTGGAGGTGAGCCGCGGCGGTGTAGTTCTTGCCGGCCTCGAGCGGAAGGTCCACCGGCCCGATCACGGCAGCGCTGGCATCCGTCGCGTCGGATGCGGTGATGGCGACCTTGTAGGTGCCGGCGGCGAGATCGAGCGGGCCGGCGAGGTCGCCCGGCTTGAAGTCGTCGAGGGTGAGCTTGTCGTTCACGTAGACGTCGACGGTGAGGCCGGGAACTCCGTGCAGCACGGACAGCTTCGCGACGTCGTCGGCCGCCTGGGCCGGTGCGATACCGCCGAGCGCGACGAGGGCGCCGAGGGCCCCGGCCGTCATGCCGATCTTGAGGGACTTGTGCATCGTTTCCTCCTGCTTGGGTCTGTAAGGGGGGTCATTCTGGGGAGGGAATCTGTCCCTCTCTTACCCTTACTTCTCCCGCCAGCCCGAAAACGGATGCACATGCATAGAAAAACATTTCGGTGCGGCTGGATTTCGGTGCGGTCAGACGGATGCGTCCCGGGCGGCCGCGCGGTGCAGCGAGATGTCCCGGCGGAAGATGACCATGACCAGCCCCAGCGACACCGCCGACACGGCAGCCCCGCCCGCGAACATGACCTGGTAGCTGAGCCAGGGCTCGAGCAGGGACAGTCCCAGCGGCACGAAGAAGCCGAGGTAGGTGATGCCGTAGTAGACGGCGGTCAGCCGGGCCAGGTGGTCCGGCGGCGCGATCCGCTGCACCTCCTGCAGGCCCGACACCATCAGCAGGCCGTAGGCGGCGCCGAGGAGGGCCGCGGCCGGCAGGATCAGCCACAGCCGGGGCGGGTTCACGGCGACGGATGCGAGCAGCAGAGACCCAACGGTCAGCATCAGGGCGACCATGATGCCGCGGGCGTTGTGCCCCGCGGTGATGCGGTGGCTGAACAGTTGCAGGGACGCGCCCGCCACGAGTGCCACCACGCAGAGCAGGGCCGCGAACGCGACCGGCGCGGACGGGATCTGTCCGGCGGCCAGTGCGGGCAGCACGGCGTACGCGGTCGTGGCCGTTCCGAAGACCCAGGGTGCCACGGGCACGATCAGGAGCAGGAATCGCGGGTACGGGGAGGTGGCCGGGTGGGCCGCCGGCAGGGGGCGGGCCGCGATGCCCCGGCCCCGGGACTCCGGGGTGCGCAGCAGCAGCAGGCCGAACACCACGGCGATGACCGTGTGCGCGGCGTAGGGCAGCACGCCGGGGAAGGGGGCCCACTGGGCCAGCGCGCCGGAGCTCGCCGCCCCGAGGGCGAACCCGAGGGACAGCGCGATCGTCGCCCGCCGCGCCCCCGAGGCCCGGTCGGCCCGGAGGTCGAACGGTTTCGCGGACAGTTCCTTCACCCAGCTGGTGCCGACGGCCATGGCCAGGCCGAGGGCGACGCCGGAGAGGATGCGGCCGGCCAGCAGCATCGGCACGTTGCCCGCGGACAGCGCCAGCAGCACGCTCCCCCCGATCGCGATCCAGGGCGCGGGCAGCATCAGCGGCCGGCGGCCGAACCGGTCAGACAGCGGTCCGGCGATCAGCAGCGCCGGGATGATGCCGAGCACGTAGGCGCCGAGCAGCAGGTTCGCCAGCTGGTTCGAGAACCCGTCGGCCTGGCGGTACATCACCAGCAGCGGGGTGAACTCGTTGCCGCCCCAGGCGACCGCGAAGATCGCCGCCGCCGGTGCCAGCCAGTGCCGCCCGGCCGTCGAGCCCGCACCGGTGGTCGGGCCGGTCGAGACCGCGCCCATCGGCGTCCTTCGCGTCGCATCCTGGATGTCGGTTGTCATGACGGTCCCCCGGTCGGCATTCGGCGGCTTCGGCGGCGAGGCACGCATTGCCCACCCTACGGGAGGCAGCACGGCTCGTTTCGCCAGACGGCGGTGAACCAATCACTGGCGACGACGTCCCGTCGGGTGTACCGTTCCTTTAGCCGATCGACCCCGTCTACACCCCACGTTAATGGGAGTCTCCCGTGCGCCGTATGCCGAGCACCCTCTCCGTCGCCATTACCGCAGCCGTTGCCGCCGCCTCGATCCTCGGCCTGGCCGCCCCCGCCGCTGCGGCCGATCCGCTTACGTTCGCCGTCATCGGGGATGTCCCGTACGGCTCGACGCAGCTCAGCCAGCTCCCCACCGAGATCGCGAACATCAACGCAGACCCCGCGGTGCAAACCGTGTTCCATGTCGGCGACATCAGCAGTCCGCTGGACTGCTCCAATTCCTACTACTCCCTGATCAGGAACCATTTCAACACCTTCTCCGATCCGATGATGTACACCCCCGGCGACAATGAGTGGGCCGACTGCTCACGCGCCCTGGTCGGAGCCGGCAACCCGCTCGAGCGTCTGGCGGCGCTCCGCTCCATCTTCTTCCCGAACCCCGGCGTCACGCTCGGCCAGAACAAGATGGCGGTGACCGCACAGGCGGGCTACCCGGAGAACGTCACCTTCCAGCAGGGCGCCCTGACGTTCGCGATGCTGCACATCGTCGGCAGCAACAACGACCTCAACACCTGGTCCGGCTCATCCAGCGTGGGCACCGCCCAGAGGGACGAGGTCACCGCCCGAACGAACGCGGTCATCTCCGAGATCCACACCGCCGTCGCGAACGCGAAGGCCAACGGCAGCCGCGCGGTGGTCTTTCTCACCCAGGCGGATATGTTCATCCCGGGCACCGGGAACTCGACCTACAAGCAGGCGTTCCAGCCGATCGTGACGGCACTCGCGACGGACAGCCTCAGCTTCGGCAAGCCCGTCTTCCTGTTCAACGGCGACACTCACGGGTTCGTCAACGACCAGCCTCTCAACCGGACCGACAACAAGTGGACGTCCTTCTACGGCACGGTGAAGGTGCCGAACTTCACTCGCATCACCGTCCAGGGCGGAACGTCGGAATGGGCGAAGATATCGGTGGTCGGTACGCCGAACGTGCTGCAGATCCAGCGGATTCCGTACAGTTCGACCCCGCCGCCGCCGCCGGCGAACGTGGCGCCCGTGGCGGCGTTCTCCAGCACCGTGGCCGACCTCACCGCGTCGTTCGACGCGTCCGGATCGAGCGACTCGGACGGCACGATCGCGTCCTACTCGTGGGACTTCGGCGACGGCGCGACCGGCACCGGGGCAACGGCAAGCCACCCGTATGCCGCGGCGGGCACATACCAGGTGACCCTGACCGTTCAGGATAACGGCGGGGCGACCGGGACGATCACGCACGGCGTCACCGTCACCGACCCGGGCACCCCTCCTCCGCCGCCTCCGCCGCCGGCCGGAACCGCCTACGCGACGGACTCGTTCACCCGCACCGTGGCGAACGGGTTCGGCACCGCCGACACGGGTGGGGCCTGGACGACCAGCGGCACCGCCGCGAACTTCTCCGTCACCGGCGGCACCGGCACCATCGCCCTTCCCCGCGGCGCGAACCGATACGCCTACCTCACCGGGGTGTCCGCCACCGACACCGAGATGACGGCCACCGTTACGTTCAACCGGCCCGGATCCTCGAGTGCCTACGTGGGCCTGATCGGCCGCCGCATGGGCACCGGCAGCTACGGCGCCCGGGCCGTCGTGAGCTCCGCCGGATCCGTTCAACTGCAACTCCAGCGCAGCACCGACACCGTGCTGCGCTCGGTCAGCGTGACCGGCCTCACCTTCAACTCCGGCGACCAGCTCCAGTTCCGGCTCCAGGTCACCGGCACCTCACCGACCACCATCCAGGCCAGGGTCTGGAAGACCGGCACGACCGAGCCCGGAGCCTGGCAGGCCAGCATCACCGACACCACCAGCGCACTCCAGACCGCCGGCTCCATCGGCCTCTACAGCTACCTCAGCAGCAGCAGCACCTCCACCAGCCTCCCCATCACCTTCGACAACCTCTCCGCCGGACCCACCGGCTGATCGCCGGCTCGTCGGGGGGCCGACCGAATTGGGTAGCTTTTCGGTGAGTCTCCGGATACTGTCCCCTGCGACGCCGTCCACCCGAACGGCGCGGGCTGCCGGCTACCCACCGGGGCTCCCACCTTCCATTGAAGGGTCATCCAATGACGGCTGGACGAGTGGCGCGCGGCGCCTCCATCGCTGTTGTTCTCGCCACGATCGCCGGATCGGTGCTCGTCGCCACCCCGGCATTCGCCGAACCTGGCGGGGTGGTGATCTCCGAGATCAATTACCACGCCGCCTCAGACCTGGACGCCGACGACTGGTTCGAGCTGACGAACACGTCCTCGAGCGCCATCGACGTCTCGGGCTGGACCATCGCCGACGCCGTCACCGCGACGTTCCCCGCGGGGTCCACGATTCCCGCACACGGCTACTTCGTCGTGGCAGCCAATGCCGTCCAATTCCAGACGACCAACGGGTTCGCACCCAACGCCGTGTACGGCGCCTTGACGAAGTTGAAGAACAGCACCGGCATCATCACCGTGAAGGATGCCTCGGCGGCCACCGTCGACACGGTGACGTACTCCGACGCCGGCCTCCCCGGCTGGCCCGCGTCCCCCGACGGAACCGGACCGACGCTCGAGCTTAGCGACCTCCTCTCCGACAACACGCAGGCGGCCAGCTGGGGCGCCAGCGCCGTGAACCTCGGCACCCCCGGCAAGGTGAACTCGATCAACGGCGCGGGCCCAACCCCGGAAATCACCGAGGTCACCGCCACCCCGGCGCGCCCGGCACCCAACGAGCCCATCACCGTCTCGGCCCGGCTGAAGCCCGGATCGAGTGCGAACCTCGTCTACAAGGTCATGTTCGGCGCGGACGCCTCCCTCCCGTTCCGCGACGATGCGGCTAGCCCGGGCGGAGCGGGTGACGGCGTCTACTCCGCCACCATCTCCGGCCAGGCTGCCGGCAATCTCGTCCGGTACCGGATCGAGGCCGACGCCGCGGGCGTCGCGTATTCCCTTCCCGCGGACGGTGCGTCGATCAGATACCTCGGCGTCGTCGTGACGTCGGGCGTCAGCACCCAGCTGCCGGTCATCGAGTGGTTCATGGCCGATTCCGTCTACAACGACATCCTCGCCAACCACCGGACGGACGACTTCCAGGGTGCGGCCGTGTGGTCGTACAACGGGCAGGTCATCGACAACGCGCTGATGAACGTGCGCGGAAACACCTCACGCACGGCCGCCAAGGTCAACTGGAAGGTCGAGCTCCCCAAGGGGTACACGTTCGACCTGGGCGGCGCGCTCCCGTACCCGCTCGACGAGTTCGCCCTCCAGAACTACTCCGACAACTTCGCCGACGTCTCCTGGGCGACCGTGCGTGCCGCCGGCAACCGCGGCCTCAACATCCTCCCCGTCCGCACCCAGCGGAACGGCGCCTTCTGGAGCCTCGGCCGCATCATGGAGACCATGGACGGCTCCTGGCGCGACGCCCAGGGCGTCAGTGACTGGGCGATCTACAAGGGCGATGCCGGAAGCCTCGGCGCGACGTCCTCCCCGGCCGTCCTCGAGGCGAACGCCTGGCTGGACAAGAAGACCCGAACGAGCGAGGACTTCACGGATGCGTGGACCCTGTCCAACACGGTGGACGCCAACCCGTCCGCCGCGCAGCAGGCCTGGATCTACAAGAACGTGAACGTCCCCGAGCTCGTCAACTACATGGCGACCAACTCGATCATCCGCCACCAGGACAGCGGGTGGTACAACTGGTGGATCGCGCGCGACACCGCCGGCACCGGCCGTTGGGAGATGTGGCAGTGGGACCTCAACTGGACCTTCACCACGCCGGCCAGCGACGGCAAGGGACTGTTCCTGACCCCGGACACCTCCAATAACTTCACGCAGGCGATGCTCGCCTACCCCGAGATCAAGGAGATGTTCTACCGCCACCTCCGCACCCTGGCCGACCAGTTCCTCCCACCCGGCCAGTACGAGGCGCAGTGGGACGCGATCACGTCCAAGACGCAGGCCGACTGGAACCTCGACCGTGCCAAGTGGGGCGGTTACACTCCGGCGTCTGCCCGGACGGCCTTCCTCGCCGGCCTGGCCGACCGCCGCAACGCGATCAACAACAACACTGGCACCGGAAAGCCGGTCCCGACCTCACAGTCGGCGAACGCTGCCGTCGTGATCAACGAGATCATGCACAGCGCGGCGAACACCGGCGGCGACTGGCTGGAGCTCGCGAACCCGGGCACCACGGCGGTCGACATCTCGGGCTGGAAGATCAGTGACGGGGTCAACCTGACGATTCAGCCCGGCACGGTCATCCCGGCCGGCGGTCGCATGGTGTTCGTCGAAAACGACAAGGCCTTCAGTGCCGCGTACCCCACCGGGAACCGGCTGGTCGGCGGCGAGTTCGTCGGCGACCTCAGCGGCGACGGCGAGGCGCTCACCCTGATGAACGGCGCGAACGTCGTCGACACGGTGACCTACGGCGCGACCGCGCCGTGGCCGGCGGCAACCGGCGGCCCCTCCCTGGAGCTGGTGTCACCGACCGCGGACAACGCGGACCCGGCCAACTGGCGGGCGACCTCGACCACGGGCGGCACCCCCGGATTGGTGAACACCGCGGGTGGCACACCGACGAACACCCCGCCGACCGCCGCGTTCACCGCGACCCCGAACGGGCTCGGAGTGAGTGTGGACGGCTCCACGTCGAGCGACCCGAACGGATCCGTCACCGGCTACTCCTGGAACTGGGGCGATAACACCGCCGCGGGCACCGGGGTCACGGCGACCCACACCTACGCCACGGCCGGCACCTACACGGTGACGCTCACGGTGACGGACAACGGCGGCGCCACGGGCACGACCATACGCTCGGTCACCGTCGGGAGCGTCACACCCCCCGCGGGCACGGCGCTGGCGCAGGACTCGTTCACCCGGTCGAGCACCAACGGGTTCGGCACCGCCGAGACCGGTGGGGCATGGACCGTCAGCGGAACCGCGAGCAACTTCGCGGTGAGCGGCGGGACGGCGAACATCACACTGCCGCGGGGCAGCAACCGTTTCGCCTACCTGGCGTCGGTGTCCTCATCGGATACCGAGGTGCGGGCGACCGTGGGGTTCCCCCGACAGTCCGCGAGCAGCAACTACGTCGGCCTGATCGGCCGCCGGGTGGGCACCGCGACCTACGGGACACGAGCCGTCATCGGCGCCAATGGGTCGGTGCAGCTGCAGCTGGTGAGAAACACCGATATCCAGATGCGGGCGGTGACCGTCGCCGGTCTCACCTACGCCACCGGTGATCGGCTCCAGTTCAGGCTGCAGGTGACGGGGACGTCTCCGACCACCATCCAGGCGAAGGTCTGGAAGGTGGGCACCGCGGAGCCGGCGAACTGGCAGGCCACCGTCACCGATGCGACCGCCGGACTGCAGTCGGCCGGCTCCATCGGCCTGTACAGCTACCTCAGCAGCTCCGCCACGCCGACCTCACTCGTCGTCTCCTTCGACGACCTGTGGGCCGGTGCGACGGGCTCGGCCCCGACGGAACCCCCGGCGACCAACGCCGCACCGACGGCGGAGTTCACCGGGACCCCCAACGGGCTTGCCGCGAGCTTCGACGGCAGCGCCTCGAAGGACTCGGACGGGACGGTCGCGTCCTACGCCTGGGACTTCGGCGACGGGACGACGGCCACCACCGCCACACCCACCACGAGCCACACCTACGGCGCGGGCAACACCTACCAGGTCAGTCTCATCGTGAAGGATGACAAGGGCGCAACGTCGGCCCCGGTCACCCACCCGGTGACCGTGACCGGGCCGGTCACGCCGCCGCCGCCGGGGCCGGCCGCCTTCGCCACTGACGCCTTCGGTCGCACCACGACCAACGGCTTCGGCAGCGCGGACACGGGCGGCGCCTGGACGGTGACCGGGACCGCTTCCGACTTCGCAGTGAACGGCGGAACGGGCACGGTCAACGTGGCGGCGGGGGCGATCCGCACGGCGGTCCTCGGGGGCGTGTCCTCGACGAGCACCGACCTCACTGCCTCGGTGGCGTTCCCCCGACCCACGGCGAGCAGCGTCTACGTGGGAGTGATCGGCCGGCAGGTCGGTACCAACTCCTACGGTGCGCGGGTCGTGGTGGGCACCACCGGGGCGGTCCAGCTCCAGCTGGTGCGCAACAACGATCAGCTGATCGGCTCCACGATTGCCACCGGTGTCACCCTCAACACCGGGGACCGGCTGCAGTTCCGGGTGCAGGTGACCGGGACGGCTCCGACCACCATCCAGGCGAAGGTCTGGAAGGCGGGGGCTGCCGAGCCGGCGACCTGGCAGGGAACGCAGACCGACAACACCGCGGGGCTGCAGTCCGCGGGATCCCTCGGGCTGTACACCTACCTGAGCCGCACCGGGATGCCGGCCCCGATGACCATCTCGTGGGACGACCTGCGGGCGGCGCCGACCGCCTGATCGGGTGGCTCAGACAGTGGTGGGCGGGCTACGGCTCGCCCACCACTTCTGTGTGCGCCTGAACGTGGAGCATGCATCCGCCCCGGCGATGACCTGGGCAGGGGCTCAGGCCAGGAACTCCAGCGCGGCCCGTTTGAACTCGCGGGAGGTGAGCGTGTTCACGTGGTCCCGGCCGGGCAGCTCGCGGTACTCGGATCCGCGCGCGCGGGCGAGGTCGGCCACCCCGGTGGGGATGGCGTCCGCGCCGCCGGCGACGTAGAGCACGGGGATCTCGGCGGGCACGTCGAGCGTGGCGCCGGCCACACCCAGCACGCAGGCCGCGAGGGCCTCACGGTCGGCGCCGGCTCTGAACGCCGAACCGAGCACCGCCGCGATCGTCGGTTCGGTGGGGAGGGTGTCGTCGGCGACGAAGCGGCGCACGGCATCCGTGTCCCAGGTCTCGAACAGTTCGACCGGTCCCGCCCCGCCGAGAACCATGCGGCGCACCCGCTCCGGGGCCAGCCGGGCCAGGGCCGCGGCCACCCTCGCACCCATGGAATAGGCGACGACGTCGACCTGGTCCAGGCCGAGGGCGTCGAGCACGACGACGAGGTCGGCGGCGAGCTGCCGCGGCACGTAGTCGATGCCGCGATGCGGTTTGTCGCTGCGGCCGTGACCGCGCAGGTCCGGCGTGATCACGCCGCGTCCCGCGTCCTGCAGCGCCCGCACCCAGCCCGTGCCGGCCCAGGTGATCTCGGCCGTCGACGCGAACCCGTGCACCAGCAGGATGGGGCGCTCCCCCGGCGCGACGTCGTACGCAATGCGCACGCCGTCGAGGCGCCGGGCGTACGCCGTGTCCGCGGCCATGCCGATGCCGGCGCCGGCCCCCGAATCCGACCCGTTGGTTGAGCCTTCCCCGACCACGCCTAGTCGACCACGTCGGACGTGACGAGCACCGCACCGGCGTGGGCCAGTTCGGCCAGGGCCGCGTCGCTCGATTGCGGGGCGACGCCGGCCACGAGGTCGGTCAGCACCCGCAGGTGCTGCCCGTGCTCGAGCGCGTCCAGGCCGGAGGCACGCACGCAGTGGTCGGTGGCGAGGCCGACGATGTCGATGTCCGTCACGCCGTTGGCGATGAGCAGCTCGCCGGTCTTCTCCCCGCCCTCCGAGACGCCGTCGAAGATCGAGTAGCCGGGTCGGCCCTGGCCCTTGCGGATGTGGATGGTGGTATCGGGCAGCAACAACGACGGGTGGTACTCGGCGCCGGGGGTCCCGGCCACGCAGTGCACCGGCCAGGTGCCCGTGAAGTCGGGCTCGCCCGACAGGGCGAAGTGGCCGGCGTTGTCGCTGTCGGGGTCGTGCCAGTCGCGGGACGCGAAGACGGCGTCGTAGGCATCCGGATGCGCCGCCAGCAGCGCACTCACTCCCGCGGCGACCGCAGACCCGCCCTCCACGGCGAGGGCACCGCCCTCGGTGAAGTCGTTCTGAACGTCGATGATGAACAGGGCCCTGGTCACGGGGTGGCTCCTTCGCTCGGCGGATGCGTCGATCAGCCGGTCAGTGGCTGACTGGTCAGGTGTTGGCTGGTTAGGTGTTGGCTGGTCAGGTGTTCGACAGGTTGTCGCCGCAGCGGAAGAAGCCTGCGGTGATGGTGTCGAGCGCCTGCTTCGCATTATCGCTCACATCACCGAGCGCGTAAACGGCGAAGGTGAGCGGCGTGCCGTCGGCGGCGTGGATGATTCCCGAGAGCGTGTACCCGGTGTCGATCCAGCCGGTCTTGGCGAAGACGGCGCCGTCGGCGACCGCGTTCTCGCCCGTGAACCGGTCGCTGTAGGACAGCGATCCGCTGGGCCCGCCGGCCACGGGCAGACCGTCGAAGATGACCCCGAGGTTGCCCTCGCGGGCGTTGATCTTGATGAACAGGCGGGTCAGGTAGGACGGCGGCACGGCGTTGTCGTCGCTCAGTCCCGACCCGTCGGCGATCAGGATCCCCGAGGTGTCGAGGCCGTAGGGGGCGAGTCCGGCGACGGTGGACTGCTGCAGGGACTCGAACGTGTTGCCGGCCCCGGACTTGACCGCGACCAGGCGGGCGAGCATCTCCGCGAGCGCGTTGTCCGAGACGGTCAGGGACTGCTGGATGAGCGTCGACACCGGCTGCGACTGCACGGATGCGAGCTGGCGGGCGCCGGCCGGGGCCGTGCCACGGCTGACGCTGACACCGCCGCCCAGCTCGTCCGCGAAGGCCGCACCGGCCCGCCCGACCGGGTCGCCGCTGCGCGCGGAGGTGCTGCGCGAGGGGTTGTCCCGGTCGCCGTCGACCTGGAGCGCCGTGATCTCTGGCATGTAGCCGTCGGAGAGTTCCTTGCGGTCCCAGCTCGGGTCCCAGCCGGGGCCGCCGAACAGGGAGGAGTCGAGGATGAGGGAGGTGAGCGGCGGGTTCGCGGGGTCGGCCTGCCAGGCCGCGATGGTCTGGTCGGCCAGCTGGTCGAGATGGGCGGCCCCGGCGTACACGGATTCTTCGCCGGAGGGCGTGCGGGACAGGGTCAGGTCTCCCCCGCCGACGAGGACCACCGATCCCGGCGCGCTGCCGGCGACCACGGTCGTCGTGGCGCGGTAGTCGGGGCCGAGGACGCGGAGCGCGGCCGCGCTGGTCAGCACCTTGAGCACGCTGGCGGTGCGCGACGGGGTGTCGCCGCCGCGGTCGAAGAGCACCTCTCCGGTGGTCGCGTTGACGACCTGGGCCTGGAAGTTCGCGAGCCTCGGATCGGCGGCCAGGTCGGCGACGGAGCAGGTGCGCAGCGGGCTTGCCGCCGTGGCCGCGGTCGGCACCGGGCGGGCCGGCGGGGGCGCCTCGCTCGGAGCGGGCGTGCTCGTGGTCGTGCTTGTGCTGCTTCCGGCCGCCGCGGGTCGGAGAGGCGCCGGGGCGCCGGTGGCCGCGCTGGCGACAACGGCGCCGGTGCCGAGCAGCGCAAACAGGCCGGCAGCCGCCGCGATCCGGGTGGCGGTACGGTGCCGGGCGAAGAAAGCGGCGATCCCGGCGCGCGCTCGGGCAGGGCGGTTCAGCGGGGGATCCTGGTCTGACACCCCCGTACTTTACCGTCCCCCTACGTGTCAGGGTGAGTTGAGGCCAGTAGCTCAGAGCAAGTCCGCCGTTTGACGTAGGGCGAGAATCAGGAAGTCCCACCATGTCCAGCCCATCGTTGATCGCCGTGCGCGACGATAGTCCCATGAACAACAGCAGTCCTGGCCCCCGCGCGGGCGGCCCCACGCCCCGGCGGTCGTTCACGCCGAAGCAGAAACTTGACCACCTCGCCGCCTACGAGGACGCCATCTCCCGGAACGGCGGCGGCGCGTATCTGCGGGAGCAGGGCATCTATTCCTCCCAGATCACGGAGTGGCAAAAACTACGCGATGCCGGGGTGCTGCAGGGCAAGAAACCCGGGGAGAAGATCGGCCGGCTCACGCCCGAGCAGGCCGAGATCGCCCGGCTCCGCCGCCAACTTGAGTTGACGGAACGGAGGTTGGAAACGACGGGGGTGGCGTTGGAGATCATGTCAAAAATGCACGAGCTACTCGAAAATCTTTCGAAGAGCTCGCGGGACGAAACACCACACACGAAACCGTGATGACCACCTACCGCGACCTCACCAGCCACGGCATTCCGACGCGGACGGCCGCCAGCCTGGTCGGGTTACCGCGGGCGACCGCGACCCGGACACCCCGCACCCGGGCCGCCCGGCAGGTGGTGGTGCCGGCGAACCGGCTCGATGTCCTCGCGCGGGCCCGCATCCTGACTGTGGTGAACTCGGCCCGGTTCGTGGATTTGCCGCCGATCCAGATCTACGCGCAGCTGCTCGACGAGGGCGTGTATCTGGCGTCAATCTCAACGATCTACCGGGTATTGGCCGAGAACAAGCAGGTCAAGGAACGCCGCCGACTGGCCCGCCACCCGGCCCGCGCGATCCCAGAACTTGTCGCCACAGCCCCCGGCCAGGTCTATACGTGTTATGCCGACATTGTGATTATGCCGATGTTGGTCTCCGATCCCAGCTTCCAGGCGGGGACTGGGCTGAAAAGGTCGGCATAATCAAGCGCAAGTACTTCGACGCCTACGTGATGATCGATATTTACTCCTGCTACATCGTCGGCGCGAAGGTCCATCCGGCGGAGTCCGCGGTCCTCGCCACCGAGATGATGACGGAGACCTTCTCCATCCATGGCACCCTGCAGGTCGTCCACGCCGACCGGGGCACGTCGATGACGAGCAAGACCGTCGCCGCGCTGCTCTCAGATCTGGAGGTCACCAAGTCGCATTCCCGGCCTCGGGTCAGTAACGACAATCCGTTTTCGGAGGCGTGGTTCAAGACGCTCAAATTCGCCCCCGTGTTCCCGGAATCCTTCGGCAGCCTCGGCGATGCCCGACGCACCCAGGATTACGTCGTCAAACGCACCAGCGAGGGCAAAGGCGAGAAGGAGATCATGCGCTGCCTCAAGCGCTACGTCGCCCGCGAAATATACCGCGTCCTGCAAAACCCACGGCTCGGCCTGCTAACCAACGACCTGCGTCCACGGCGCCTCGCATTGCACCTCACCCAGACCGCAGTAGCACTCGAGCTGAGCGCCTGGCCCAAAGCCATCTCGCGGATTGAACGCGGCGCCACCCAAGATCGAGTCCTTTCTGAGCGCTACCGCACATGGCTCAGTGAACAACCGAAAGTCAGCGCTTGACAACAATAGGAGCATCAAATTCCGCGCCCTGGTGCTGAAGGTCCGCGAGGGCGGCCGAGTCGCCAACGTCCACGCGCTCCTCGCGACGGGCGTGAACAAGGACGGGCACTGCGAGATCCTGGGCCTGCAGGTCACCAGCGCCGAAGACGGCGCCGGCTGGCTCGGCTTCTTCCGCGACCTGACCGCCCGTGGCCTCACCGGCGTGAAACTCTTCACCAGCAACGCGCATGCCGGCCTCGTGGCCGCGATCGGGGCCACCTTGCCCGGTGCGACCTGGCAGCGCTGCCGCACCCACTACGCCGCGAATCTGATGTCCGCGACCCCGAAGTCCAGCTGGCCGTGGGTGAAGACCCTGCTCCACTCCGTCTATGACCAGCCCGACGCGGACGCCGTGCACGCCCAGTTCGACCGGGTCCTGAACGCCCTCGAGGAGAAGCTCCCCGCGGTCGCCACCCACCTCGAGACAGCCCGGGCAGACGTGCTCGCGTTCACCGGGTTCCCGAAGGAGATCTGGCGTCAGCTCTGGTCCAACAACCCCCAGGAACGCCTCAACCGAGAGATCCGCCGCCGCACCGACGTCGTGGGCATCTTCCCCGACCGCGGCTCCCTGATCCGACTCGTCGGCGCGGTCCTGGCCGAACAACACGACGAATGGATCGAAGGCCGCCGCTACCTCGGCCTCGATGTCCTCAGCCGCTCACGCCTCACCCTCATCCCGACCGACAAGGAGGAACTCACAACCGAACTCAGCGCCCAAAGATCCAAGAATCACGCGGCAATCCCGTTACACCACACATTTGGACTTGACCCAAGCCTTGCCCGGGTGCGGACCGACTACTAACGTTCTGCACAGTGGGCGATGGTGATTCCTAGCCCCCGTCGAGAGGAGGCGTTATTCCAACCGTGATCGCCCACCATGATGTGAAGGACAAGGATCATTGGTTTGCCTCACCGAAGCGCGAAGAGGTCTTCGGCCCCTCGGCGTCACTAACATTCGAACGTTTGTCGATCCTCAGAATCCGGCGCAAGTCGCGGTGCTGAGGGACGTCGCCGACTTGGATGTCCTCACGCCCGCGATGCCATCCGAGGCAATGGCCGAAGCGACGGCCTACGACGGCGTGCTGGGCGAGGCCTTGATGATTCTCGTCGAGGCGAAGCACGGGTGCGCGAGAACTGCTTCTCGGGCGTGAAGGACCTCGCCTCGGGTCGCGATGAATGAACGATATCGGCAACTCACCCCACCCCCACGAAAACGAAGGCACACCCATGTCAGGCACCCGAACAAACCGCGTCGAAAACCCTTTCCCCCGCCAGATTCGGGACGCGACCCGATGAGAACCTTCATGCGGTGGATCGTCGTTGTCGTGCTCGTCGGGCACGGTCTCATCCATCTGCTCGGCGCAGCCAAAGGGTTCGGCTGGGCGGAGGTGAAAGCTCTCACCGAGCCGATCGAACCGGCGCTCGGCCTGGTCTGGTTGACCGCCGCGATCGCAGTCATAGCGACCGGTGTGCTGCTCGCAGCCCGCAATCGCATGTGGTGGGTCGCCGGCACCGCGGGCGTCCTGATCTCGCAGACCGCAATCCTGACCTCATGGAGCGACGCCAAAACAGGCACGCTGGCAAACCTCCTGCTGTTGGCCACTCTGGGATACACCTTCGTGTCCCACGGCCCCACGAGTTACCGTGCCGAGTACCGGCGTCGCGTTCAGGCCGCGCTCAGCGAAGCCCAACCGCGCTCCGGCGTGGCCCTGACCGAAGCCGACCTGGCCCACCTGCCAGAGCTGGTCGCCGAGCACGTGCGGCGCTCCGGCGCCGTCGGTCAACCCCGGGTGTCCTCTCTGCGCGCCAAAATTCACGGCCGGATACGTGCCAGCGCCACGTCGCGATGGATGACTTACACCGGCGAGCAGGTCAACACCTACGGGCCCGCGCCCAGCCGGTTGTTCTGGATGGACGCCACGATGTTCGGCCTGCCGGTCGACGTCCTCCACGTCCTCGTCGGGCGCACCGCCACCATGCGCGTCAAGCTGTGCTCGATGCTGCCGATGGCAAATGCTGCAGGGCCGGAGATGGACCGGGCCGAAACCGTGACACTGTTCAACGACCTCTGCATCCTCGCACCCGCGGCGCTCATTGACGCCCCCATCGTCTGGCAGCCCCTCGACGACAACCATGTCCGCGGGGTATTCACCAACGGTGCGCAGACCGTGACCGCCGACCTGACCTTCCGCGACGGCGACCTCGTCGACTTCATCTCCGACGACCGGATGAGCACCACCCCGGACGGCTCCACCTTCACCCCTCAACCCTGGTCGACACCCGTGAGCGACTATCGAACTTTCGGCACCCGGCGACTCGCCACCCGCGGCGAGGGCCGTTGGCATCCCACTGCCCCGCACAACCAGTTCGTGTACCTCGAGTACAACCTCGACACCATCACCTACAACCCCGACGCCGCAGCGGCTAACACGTCGGGCCAAGTTTTACGGGTGCGGAGGCCGAGGCTCCCGAAATGACGGCCTCGGTTTCACGCGCCTTGTACAATCCCTGGTTTGGCCGACGAATCCACTGCGTGCGCGACTGACCTTGACCCCGGAGAGTGGACACGGGTTAAGCGGCGAGTTGGATAGAACTCGGTTTTCAAGGTCACGAAGAAGCTCTCGGCCATGGCGTTGTCCCAGCAGATTCCGGTGTATCCCATCGACCGGGTGATGCCATGTGCGGCGGCGAACTCGGTGATCTGCGCCGACGCGTATTGGGCGGATGTAATCGGTGGTGTCCGCGGCGTTCATCCCGGTGATTGTGTAGCGGGTGGAGATGCGTTGATCCAGCGCCGAGAGCACCGCGAGCTTGAGCCGGCGCCGCAGGGTGGGCTGGCCGATGAGGAGCATCGCGAAGTGTGACCCGGTGTCCATGTCGCTGTTGGTGAGCATGCGGAGCGCTTCGAGGTCGGTGTTGGTGAGCAGGTGGGCTTCATCGATCACGACCAGGGGCAGGCGGGCGCGTTCGTCGAGTTCGCCGGCGAGGAGTTCGGCGGTTTGGGAGGCGAGGACGCCGGAGAAGAACGCGGGGGTGCCGCCGAGCGCGGTGACGATGCGGGTGTGGATGCCGCGCATCGTGATCGTCGGGTCGGGAATGTAGATGACCTGGTGCCGGGACGGCTCGAGGCCGGCGAGGGCAGCACGGACGGCGACGGTTTTGCCGGCGCCGACTTCGCCGCTGATCAAGCCGAGCTGGCGTTGACTGACGCACCAATCAATCCGCGCGATCGCTTCCCGATGCGACGGGTACGGGTTCAAGGCCTGCGGCGGGATATCGCGGGCGAAGGGCATGCGGGTGAAACCGTAGTGCGATTGCAGGGTGTCAATACTCATCGGGCGGCCTCCTGAATGGTCGGCACGAAGACGACCGCGGCCCGTTTCGAGGCGGACGCTCTGACGAAGCTGATCGGTTCCCCGGCCATGGTGCCCTTGTGCCGGGTCTCGACCAGGCGCAGGTAGTCGATGCCGGACGCGGCGTTCTTCGCGCCGGTCTCGGCGGTGTCGGCTGCGGCAGACGCGGCCTTCTTCTGGACGTGGCGGCGGATTTCGCTCAGCACGGCGATGCCGGCCGGGACGCCGCTGCCAGCCGAGACGGTGATCAGCCCGGCGAGGTCGAAGGGGTCATAGATCAGCTCGACGCGTTTGCCGACGAGGAGTTGATCGACTTGATAGGTGTTGGACTGCAACGACACGGTCGCGGACTTCGTCACCGTGCGGATCGCTGACCACTGGAACGCTTCCGCGATCTCATCCCGCGATTTCCGCACCGGTTTGCGGCCCACCCAGCTGGCATCCCAGCGTTGCCACGGTGTTTGCCCGGTCGTGGAGTGCACGGCCTGGTGGTAAACCATCTCCACCCACGACGTGAACGACGCATTCAATTCATCCAACGACGTCACCATGCTGCCCACCCCCGCATCGACCTCGCCCGTTTTGGTGTCGACGGTGGTGATATCGGTGAGGAACTGCGAGTTCACGGTATTGAAGAACCGCTCGATCTTCCCGCGACCCTGAGGTCGGTAAGGTGCTGAGTGTGTCAGCCGGATTCCGAGCTTCGCGCAGGTCCGTGACAAAGACGCAGAAACACGCAAAGCCTCAACTGAACGGTATTGAGGCTAAGCGGGACCCACTGACCTCCCGCCGATTTGGCTCCGGAGCAGGTCTGAGAGGCCGAGGGCATGATCCTTGAGCATGCATTTTTTTCGGTGCTGGCCGGTTCCAAGGTCGAGTTCGAGGCCGCGTTCAATCAAGCGCGTCCTCTGATTGGCGGCCAGCCCGGGTTTCGTTCCTTATCCTTGTCAAGATCAATGGGATCGCCGAACTTATATGATCTTCTTGCGGATTGGGATTCCGTGAAAGCTCAGACGCGAGGATTTCAGCGTCGAGCCACGCACGTTGCTGGTTGAGAAAATCGGCGAACTGATTCGCGTTTTGACTCCAATCGCCAACTTTATTGTCGAGGCCGTTCCTCCTGTCATGACCTGGTTGCGGGAGAAGGCCGCGCTGCCCAACCTGCCGTATACGCGCACCTGCCCGGACCGTTGAGTCGGCCCGGGCAGGTTTCTGTCGTCCCCGTCAGCCGCCGTGGACCGGCGTCGTGGGACCGCGGCGGGGTCAGCGGTAGGCCACGCCGTTGGCTGTCACGGAGACCCGGGTACCCGCGGTTCCGTCCAGGAGCGCGGGCAATTCTGTCAGGGATCCGATGAAGGCGTCGCGACCGGTGTTGCGGGCGAAGTCGATCGCAGCCTCAACCTTGGGTCCCATCGAGCCCGCCGGGAAGTCGAAGTTCGCGAGCGTGTCCGGGTGGACGAGCATGATGGCGCGCTGTTCTGGCGTCCCCCAGCCGGTGTAGACGGCGTCCGCGTCGGTGGCGATCACTAGGGAGTCGGCCTTGAGGTCCCGGGCCAGCACCGCGCTGGCCCGGTCCTTGTCGATCACGGCGTCGACGCCGATGAGTTTGCGGGAGCCGGGCTGGTACATGGTGGGTATGCCACCGCCGCCGGCGCAGATCACCACCGTGTCGGCCTCCACCAGCGTTTTGATCGTGCTCAGCTCGAAGATCCGCTGCGGCATGGGCGAGGGCACCACCCGACGCCAGTGGTCGCCGTCGGGTTTGACGACCCACCCCCGCAGCACCGCCAGGCGACGCGCCTCGTCGGCGTCGTACACCGGCCCGACAAACTTCGTCGGGTCCGTGAACGCCGGGTCCGCCGGGTCCACCTCGGTCATTGTCAGGATCGTCGCGATCGACTTTTCGAACGGGAGTCGGTTGCCGAGTTCTTGTTCGATCATGTACCCGATCATTCCCTCGGTCTGGGCGCCCAAGACGTCGAAAGGGTACTCGGACGTGTGGTCGTAGGCGGCCGCCTGGAGCGCGAGCAGCCCGACCTGCGGCCCGTTGCCGTGGGAGATCACCAGCTGATGCTCCTGGGCGATTGGCGCCAGCGCGGCGCACGCCTTGGCGACGTTGGCACGCTGGTTTTGCACCGTCATCGGGGCGCCGCGCTCCTGGAGCGCGTTGCCGCCGAGAGCGACCACGATGCGCATCAGGAACCCAGGGTGGCGACCATGATCGCCTTGATCGAGTGCATCCGGTTCTCGGCCTGAGCGAACACGATGGAGCTGGACGACTCGAACACCTCGTCCGTGACCTCGAGCTCGCCGAGGCCGGTCTGCTTGAACAGCTGTTCCCCGACGGCCGTGTTCCGGTCGTGGAACGCCGGCAGGCAGTGCATGAACTTGACGTCGGGGTTGCTGGTCTTAGCCAAGACGTCCGCGGTGACCTGGTAGGGAAGCAGGGCGGCGATGCGTTCGTCCCAAGTTTCCTTGGGCTCGCCCATGGAGACCCAGATGTCGGTGTAGATGAAGTCGACCCCGGCCACGCCCTCGGCGACGTCCTCAGTGTGGGTCAGCCGCGCGCCCGTGCTCTCGGCGATCGTCTGGGCGGCCGCGATCACATCGTCGGTGTTCCACAGCTGGCGGGGGGCCACGATGCGCACGTCCATGCCCATCAGCGCCCCTGCCACCAGCAGCGAGTTCGCGACGTTGTTGTGCGCGTCTCCGAGGTACGCGAAGGCGATCTCGTGGTCGTTCTTGGTGGAGTGCTCGCGCATCGTGAGCATGTCGCACAGCGCCTGGGTGGGATGCCACTCGTCCGTCAACCCGTTCCACACCGGCACACCCGACGATGCGGCCAGCGTCTCGACGTTGGTCTGCGCCGAGCCGCGATACTCGATGGCGTCGAACATCCCGCCCAGCACCCGCGCGGTGTCCTTAACGGACTCCTTGTGCCCCATCTGTGACCCGCTCGGATCGAGGTAGGTCACGTGGGCGCCCTGGTCGTGCGCGGCGACCTCCATGGCGCAGCGGGTCCGGGTGGAGGTCTTTTCGAAGATGAGGGCGATGTTCTTCCCGGTTAGCCGCGGCAGCTCAGTGCCGGCGTATTTGGCTGCCTTGAGGTCCGCGGCCAGCCCGAGGAGGAACTTCCATTCCTTCGGGGTGAAGTCGACTTCCTTAAGGAAACTCCGGTTGTGCAGGTTAAAGCTCACAGGATCACCGCATCTCTTTCGATTGGACAGGACAGACATCGCGGACCGCCGCGGCCGCGGCCGAGCTCGGATCCCACGACGGGTACGACTTCGATGCCCTCGTCGGCGAGGTATCGATTGGCGGTCGTGTTCCGCTCATAACCCAGCACGACGCCGGGGGAAACGGCGAGGAAGTTGTTCCCATCGTTCCACTGCTCTCGCTGCGCACCCGCGCGATCGATTGGGGTGCGCAGGACCCGGACCTTGTCGACGCCGAGGGCCTCGGCCACGAGAGGAAACAGGTCCGTGTGCTCCGTAATGTCGTAGTCACCGCCGGACCCCACCGGGGTGAGCATGAACGCGCGCAGCGTCTCGGGCAGGTACGGATAAACGGAGAACGCGTCGCTGTCGACCATTGTCATGGCGGTGTCCAAGTGCATGAACGCCCGCTCCTTCGGCAGCTCGACGACGATCACCTGGCGGACATGGCCGCCTTGGAAGAGCAGTCGGGCCAGTGTCTCGACCCCCTGGGGCGAGGTCCGCTCGCCCATCCCGATCATCAGCACCCCATTACCGATCACGAGCACGTCGCCGCCCTCGACGGTAGCGGGCTCGTGGGGCAGGGAATCGTCGCCGTAGACGATCTCCAGCCCGGCGTCGCGGAACATCGGGTGGAACTTGTAGATCAGGCGGGAGTTGATGGTCTCGCGTTTGCGGGCCTGCTTGGCCATCGGGTTGATGCTCAGGGCGCCGTAGATCCAGGCCGAGTTATCGCGCTGGAACAGGTGGTTCGGCAGAGGCCGCAGCAGGAAGTCGTCGATGCCGAGGGACTCCATCAGAAGGCTGGGCGTGTGCAGCATCGGCATGACGTCACTCTTGAGCACGCCCCCGATCAGGAGCTCGGAAAGCACCTCCGACGACGTTTGGTCGACGATCCGCTCCAGCGGCTTGTCCAGCGCGGGCCCGAACCGGATGGCCGTGGTCAGACACTTCTGCAGGAACTCCCGGGCACCCGGCGCGTCCAGCGCCGCGGCGAGCAGTTCGCGGAAGTAGTGCACCGTCACGTTGCGCTCTCTGAGCTGGCCGACGAACGCGTCGTGCTCCTCCCTAGCCCGATCGGCCCACATGACGTCGTCGAAGAGCAGGTCGTCGACGTTGTCCGGGGTCAGCCGGCTGAGCTCGAGACCCGGGCGGTGGACGATCACCTGGCGCAGCACTCCTACTTCGGATTCAACACGAAATGGCATGGCTATTCCTTACTATATTGATGGTGTAAATGCTCAGCGGTACTCGGGCACGGGGGCCGGCTTAGTCATCCGGTGCCGCTGCGCAAGGTAGACCGGGATCCCGACGACGAACGCGCCGCCGGCCATCAGGAACGGGCCCCAGACGACGTACCACAAGTCGCTGGTGTTCCTGGAGTAGTAGATGAAGGCGACCGAGAAGATCAGCGCCACGACCGCCACCGACACATCGAACGCGAACCTCGACGTGTGGACTGGGTGGCTGTCCCGCCAACGCCACTTGATCTGGGCCAAGGCGGAGAATGCGTAGGGCACGGCCGCCGTGATCCCGGTCATCAGGACCAGGGTGGTAAACACCGTTGAGCCGCTGGTTCCCAGATAGCTGATCACCACGGCGACCGAAGCCAGCGCGGTGGACGCGATGATCCCGAAGGCCGGAACCCGGCGCCGCGACAGGCTCCCGAACCGCGCCGGGAACAGCCCGTCCTTCGCGGCAGCCAACGGCATCTCCGCGCAGATCATTGTCCAGCCGTTCAGCGCGCCGATACCGGAGACGATGACGGCCAACGCCACCAAGTCCCCGGCCCAGGAACCGCCGCCGACGATCGAGTTGGCCGCGACGGAGTAGGACGCCTTGTTCACGTCCATAGCCAACTGCGAGGCGGGCACGATGCCGAACACGGCAACCATCGACAGCAGGTAGACGATGGCGCTAGCGAGCGTGCCGTAGATGGTCGCCTTCGGGACATTCCGTTCGGGATCGCGGACCTTCGCCGCGGCAACGGCCGCGGTCTCGACGCCCAAATAGCTGAACAGTGCGATCGCCATCGCTCCACCGATCGCCGACAGGCTGCTGTCACCGCTGAGGTTCCACGGCGTGAAGTTCCCCGCCTTGATGAAGAACAACCCGACGGTCGACATGATGGCCAGCGGAATGAACTTCAACACCGTCGTCCAGACTTGGACCGAACCCATCGCGTGCACGCCAGTCAGGTTGATCACGGCCGGGATCCACAACCCGACGAGGGCAATCAGGATGGACCAGCCGACCGCGCCGTCCTTGTTTAGGAAGTGCTCGACGTAGTACACCCAGCCGACGACGATCGCCGCGTTGCCCGCCCATGCCGTGATCCAGTAGGACCAGGCGTTAACGAACCCGGCCGCGTTGCCGAACCCTGAGCGTGCATAGGCATACGGTCCGCCGGCAGCCGGCAGGCGTCGCGACATCACCGCGAACATCAGCGCAAGCGCGACCGCCCCGACGGTGGCGAGGCCCATGGCGACCAGGCTGATCGGGCCATACGCCGATAATGCGTAGGGCAGCGAGAAGATGCCGACACCGATGATACTGCCCATAATCAGTGCAGTCGACTGAGGCAGGGACAGGGCGCGCTCGGTTGTGCGCCCCTCGGGCTCGGTCGGGACAGACCCGACCTCGGACCTTGGTTGGACCATGATGACCTCCGGCGTTGATACGGATATGTGACATCCGATCGTCAGGTCGAAAGATTTCCGGGCTTAGCAGCCGAGGGAACTAAGTGACGAGTTCACGGATGTTCTTGAAATAGATGTTCTTGAAATCTGCCGTGCATTTCGGTGGAGCGTGTCAGAAACCGACGCAGGGCAATAACTGATCAGATTTTAAAAACGCAGTGGTTGAACTTAACATTGACGGCACGCCGATCACCGCCCCAGAGAGCCAGCGCTTACGGCCGAGCAGAAATCGAGACAATAGCGTCAGCGACCAGACCGAAAAGGTTCTTGGGATCGAAGGGACCGGCGATCGGATCGAGTTCGACGAAGAATAAGGCACCGGCGACTGAATCGCGCAGGTAGCGCAGCGCCGAAAAGTCCTCGATGACAAAATCGACCGAGTCGAAGATGGCGATCTAGTCGTAGTGAGTGCGCCCCGCCGCCTGGGTCTCATCAGTAGTGGAGGTCGTGATGATGTCGGCGCCCGCCACCGCGTCCCGAACGCTCGTTACCACGACGATGTCGAAGCCGAACGGCCGGGCGGTGATGTTCTTTACGTTCATAAAACGCACCACGACAACCTTCTTTTTGTTTTCTGTAATTAGCCTATGACCAGGCAATGTGAACGCGTAACGAGCAGAACGAGCAGATATGTTCCATTAATCTTTCAAGATGGTTCCCCTGGCTGTACAGTGTGAATCATGCATACGCTCGATGACCTCGATCGCCGCCTAATCGGCGCGCTGCGGGCGGACGGGCGAACCCCCGTCACCACGCTTGCCCATGACCTCGGAGTCACGAGGGCAACGGTGAACATCCGGCTGCAGCGGCTTCTGGACTCGGGCACCGTCATCGGATTCTCCGTCCGGGTTCGCGAAGAGCGGGATCCCGACTCAATCCGGGCGATCGCGCTCATCGAGGTCGAGGGGCGTTCAACAGATCGGGCGATCAGGCAACTTCGCGGCTTTCCCGAAGTCCGGGCGCTACACACCACGAACGGCGGCTGGGACCTGGTGGCCGAGATCCGGACCGACACGCTGAGCAACTTCGACCGGCTACTCGGCCAGATTCGCTCCGTCGAGGGCGTCGTTAACAGCGAGACGAGTCTGCTGCTCAGTTCGACGCTGTCCTAAGCCTCATTCCACCGACCGGCTGAGGTTGGGAGTCGTTTTCTGATTTGAGTTGCGGCGGCGTGCTGGGGCGTGGTTGTGCGCTGAGCCTCGCTGCTCGCGTTGTTCCACTTGTCTTCCAGGTCGTGCCGGGTCGGGGCGGGCGGGTCAGGTCGGGGTTGGGCTCGGTGGTGCGAAGGCGTGGTCGAAGAGGTGGGCCCAGCCGGTTTCCCAGGGCCAGTTCTCGGGCAGGTGCAGTGTGATGCGCCGGGCTGACGAGGCGGTCCTCGCGGGGATGTTGATCAGTTTCCGGCGGATGGTCGCGGTCGTGGCCCGGGCCAGACCGGTGCCGGCGGTCACCGCGGCGGCGCGGGTGAGGTTGAAAGCGATGACGGCCAGGGCCAGCCAGGCCGCGTTGGCTGCGAACACACCGGAGGGCAGGTGGGCCAGGGCGCTGTTCTTCAGGTCGGAATTCACGAGGTCGATGGCCGCATGGGCGCGGTGGGTTTTATCCGCGGTGACCGTGTCCAGGGTGCTGGTGGTGAAGAACGCGTGGAAGCGGTGCAGGTCGAAGAGTGTGGTCTGGCCGGCGAGTTTCTGCTTGTTCAGCTCCGGGATCCGGCGCACGACGAGGCGACCGAGGATGTGGTGTGACCTGCCGCGGAGTTCTCGGACAGTGGGCCCTCTTAAAATGAGGGACTACTGAAAGTAGAGATCAGCATGACCGCATCACGTCGGAAATTTACC